>NZ_JBFAKG010000160.1:0-13468 GCF_040655595.1 Saccharopolyspora sp. NPDC050389 | reverse complement strand
CGCCGGGGCAACCGACTGGTCATACTTTTTGGTTGTTTTTTACCCCCCACACCGACCAAAGAGCGGGGCCGAGCGGAATTCCTTCCGCTCCCCGACGTTCTGCTGTGTCCTGATCCGGGTCAGCAGCGTCCCGTGATGGGCCGGTCGAGGACGACGGTCGGGCCCGTCGTGATGACCAGCCGGGAGCTCTTGCCATTGGCGATGCTGACGCTGTTGATGGACATGCCGCCTCCGCTGACGGAGCCGCTGGCCCGCTGATCCCCGTCCACCGTGACGGTGTACGCATGCGTCTTGCTGTCGTTGGTGGCGCTGCGGACAGTCAGCCGCACCGTGGTCATCGCGGAATTCTCCTGTCCGGCAGCGATTTTCGGCACTGCCGCCACGAACGGCAGGTCGGCCGCGTGCAGGCACCTGGCTTCGCCCACCTCCACGGTCAGCGGTGGCCCGGCCGCCCAGGCCGTCGCGGCGGCCACCGAGGCGCCGGCGGTCAGAGTTCCCAGTGCGGCCAGCACGACTGCCGTCTCGCGGCGAATTCCCATGACTTGCCTCCTGAAACGAGATTCGGATCCTGAGCGGTTACGAACGCTAGGGGCGGCCCGTGCTCCGTGCCCGGCGGGCCGCCCGTTCTTGGCCCCAACGTGCGACGCCTGCCGGTCTGGGTTTCGGAGCTCAGGTGGAGCAAGTCGCTTGCAGGGCAACGTTTTTTCACCTCCGTCTTCTTGATCTTTTTGTGATCGGGATCGCGCAATCCTACTTCCTGATCTTTTTCCTGGTGGTTGATCTGCTTCATCTGATCAGTTGAGTTGTGCGGGGCAGAATCCCGGCGCGTCGGACGACACTGCGTGATCGTGCATCCGCCCGGGTGGCGAGTGATTCTCTTTGGTGTGGCCCGGCGTGCCGGACCACCCTAATCAATGGCAACGTTTGTCCCGTCGGTAGGCGCACCCCAAATTCCCGGAATTCCGGGAACTCAACGTGCCGTTCCGGCAAATATCCAACCTGGATGGGAGCTAAAGGAATGCGTACTTCGATTCGCCTTCTCGGTGTTACCGCTGCCGCTGCCGCGATGCTGGCCATGGGCTCGCCCGCCTTCGCCGATGGCGGGAAGGGCCACCACGGCAAGGGCGGGAAGGACGACCACTCGGTGACCGCCTCCGAGGCGCAGGGTGGCAAGGGCGAGGGCGGCAACGGCGGCCTTGGCGTGAACGTCCTCTGTGGCATCGGTGTCGGCGTCCTCGGCGAGGGCACTGGCTCGTGCTCCGCCGGCAACGGTGGCAACGGGATCGGTGGCGACGCCGACTCCAGCGCGTACAGCGAGGACTGATCCGGACGCGGGCGACCCCCAGCCCGCACGTCCGATGAGAGCGTGCCGACCGGTCTGCGAACCGGTCGGCACGCTCTTTTTGTTGGAGCAACGAAATTTGTTCGCACCTACGGGTGACTGGTGTGTCGATCCGCATGTCGCTGGAGGTGTTCTGCGGGCTCCGGTGAAAGGGTCCACGCGTTGATTCCGGCACCGCCGAATCCTTCCGGGCAGTAGCGGCGGGGCTGTTCAACCAAGTGGTACCCATCCAGATAGGAGTTCTCAGTGCGCAGGTCTGTTCGTGTTCTGTTCGCCGGAGCCGCCGCGGTCGGATTGCTCGCGATGGGAGGGTCTCCGGCGCTGGCCGCCAAGGGCAAGGAGAAGACCTCCGACGACGACTCCACCGTGACCGCTGCGGCCGAAGGTGGCGCCGGCGGCAACGGCGGCAACGGCGGTTTCGGGGTGAACGTGTGCCCGTCCATCGCGTTGCTGGCTCCGGCGAAGGCCGACTGCGGCGCGGGCAACGGCGGCAGCGCCAACGGTGGCGACGCCGAGGCGACCGCGGAGGACGACAGCAAGGACCGGAAGTACTCCAAGGACGACGAGTGATCCTGGAAATTCCCTAGGGCGCGGAAGCCGCGTCGGTCGCTGTGCGACCGGCGCGTCGCGTTCGAGATTCTTGCTGGTAGCGGGCAGGCCACGTCCGAGAAATCCCACGGCCTGCCCGCTTTTCGAGCGTAAGGCCGCCGTTTCGTCCGCGATCGTCTGAATCGGCGAAGGCGCCCGGATCGGGCGAAGGCGGCAGCTACAGGTCTGGACCACAATGGACAGTTCAGGTGGTCGGAATTCATGAAAATGTGTCGGCCTCCTTGCGGAGACCGACACATTCATCTCGTGCGTTGCGAACGGTTTTCGGACGTCAGTCGTCGTCCTCGTCTTCGCCGTGGTTCTTGGCATCGGCATCCGCGGAACCGTTGGAGCTCGTGCCGTTCGGCGCTACCGAGCACTCGGCCGTGAGCTGGCCGCCGGTGAGGGAGAGCGGCCGGCAGATGCTGAGCCCCTGGCCGGATTCGCCGTCGCTGCCAGGTTTTTCGCTGGTGCTCTCGGCCGCCGCGACCGGTTGGGTCGCCAGGCCGGCCGCCAGCACGCCGACGCCGAGCGCGGCGGCGGTGCCGAGAAGGCGTGCAGAAATGATCACTAGTACTCCGTTCCACGTCGTCGCCCCGAACGCGTCGTCGGCGATTGGCCGGTCGTTTCGGTTCGGGGCGAGGACCTCGTGCCGTGGGCGCTGGTCAGGCTGCTCCCGTTCGGGCGGGAGCGCCGGGCCGCGATTCCGGCGTCAGCTGTCGTCGGACTCGGTGTCCCGGCTGTCGTCTTCCGCGTCGGCCCACGCGTCGCCGCCGTTCGCGCTGCCGCCGTTGCCTGCGCCGCAGTGGGCCTCGGCCTTCGCGAGGATGCCGATCGCCGGGCAGAAGTTCACGCCGAAGCCGCCGTTGCCGCCATTTCCGCCGTTGCCGCCCTGGGCTGCGGCCGTGACGGTGGAGTCGTTGTCGGACTCCTTGTTCTTGTCCTTGGCGGCCAGCGCCGGGGAGGCTCCCATCGCGAGCAAACCGACGGCCGCGACCCCGGCGAACAGGGCACGTGCTGAACTGCGCATGTCAGACTCCGATCTGGATGGTTTTCCCGTGGTGTCAGGCCGGCCGCGATTTGTCGGGGTCGGGCGAATGACGCGGCAAACCTTCCACCGGCGTCGCGGATCGACACGCCAACACGCCGGAGAAATCGGGCGACCACCCATTAGTTGAACGAGGCGCTGGAATATTCCAATCCAAAGTGGACCATCGCCCGATCTGATTCCCGCCTCAGCCGCCCGCCATCGCGCCGACGATCAGGTACGGCTCCTCGCCCGCGGCCACCGCCGGCGGCAGCGGCGCGTCCGGCGGCTCGTTGGAGACGTCTTCCTCGCAGGCGAAGAACCGGATGAACGCCCGGCGCAGCTGGGTTTCCTGGTTCCGGATCGTGCCGCGCAACATCGGATACCGGGCCTCCAGCGCGTCGAGCACCGCGCGCTGCGTTGGCCGACCGTCGACGTCCAGCTCGATCTCGCGGTCCGCGATCTTGGCGAGCGTCCGCAGGTGGGCGGGGAGCGCGACCCGGATCATGGCAGCGTCTGCACCTCGACGGACAGGACCGCAGGGAGATCCCGGACGATCGGTCGCCAGTTGTTCCCGGCGTCGGGCGACACGTACACCTGGCCACCGGTGGTGCCGAAGTAGATGCCGCACTCGTCCAGCGAATCCACGGCCATCGCGTCGCGCAGCACGTTGACGTAGCAGTGGCTCTGCGGCAGGCCGCTGGTCAGCGGCTCCCATTCGTTGCCGCCGGTCCGGCTGCGGTAGACGCGTAGCTTGCCCTCCGGCGGGTAGTGCTGCTCGTCGCTCTGGATCGGGACGACGTAGACGGTGTCCGGCTCGTGGGCGTGCACGTCGATCGGGAAGCCGAAGTCGGACGGCAGGTCGCCGCTGATCTCGTACCAGGAATCGCCGGCGTCGTCGCTGCGCATCACGTCCCAGTGCTTCTGCATGAACAGCACGTTCGGCCGCTCGCGGTGCAGCGCGATGCGGTGCACGCAGTGGCCGACCTCGGAGTCCGGGTCGGGAATGCCCTCCGAGTGCAGGCCGCGGTTGATCGGCTGCCAGCTCTTGCCGCCGTCGTCGGTGCGGAAGGCACCCGCCGCCGAGATCGCGGTGAACAGCCGGTTCGGGTCGTCCGGCGCGTGGATGATCGTGTGCAGGCACATCCCGCCGGCGCCCGGTTGCCAGCCGGAGGCGGAGCCGTGTTCGCGCAGCGCGGGCAGTTCGTGCCAGGTCCTGCCGCCGTCGGTGGTGCGGAACAGCGCGGCGTCCTCGATCCCGGCGTGCACGGTGTCGGGGTCGGTCGGCGACGGTTCGAGGTGCCAGACCCGCTCGAACTCCCAGGGATGCGGGGTGCCGTCGTACCAGAGGTGCGTGCCGGGCGTGCCGTCGTAGGAGAACCGGTTTCCCACCGGCTCCCAGGTCTGGCCGCCGTCGTCGGAGCGCTGGATCAGCTGGCCGAACCAGCCGAGCGATTGCGAGGCGTACAGCCGGTTCGGGTCCGCCGGCGAGGCCTTGAGGTGGTACAGCTGCCAGCCGCCGAAGTGCGGGCCGCTGATGTCCCAGCTCTCGCGGGTGCCGTCCGCGGTCAGGATGAACGCGCCCTTGCGGGTGCCGACGAGGACTCGGACACGGCTCATGAGGACACTCCCTGGTCGGCCGCGAGCTGCGGGTCTTTCGCCGGTCAATGTAGGACCGCGGGCCGCTGATGTCCTGTTGAGAACGCTCGCGAGCGCTTCGGGCCGCCGTGCCGGCCCGAAGCGCTCACGCGTCAGGCCAGTGCCGGGGCGTGGTCTGCGACCGAGCCGAACAACGCCTCGGAGCGCAGGGCCGCGTAGCCGGGCTTGATCACCTCGTTGATCAGCGCCAGGCGCTGGTCGAACGGGATGAACGCCGACTTCATCGCGTTCACCGTGAACCACTGCAGGTCGTCGAGCGAGTAGTCGAAGTGCTCGACCAGCTCGGTGAACTCGCGGGTCATCGACGTCTGGCTCATCAGCCGGTTGTCGGTGTTGACCGTGACCCGGAAGCCCAGCCGCCGCAGCAGCGCGATCGGGTGCTCCGCGACCGACGCGACGGTGCCGGTGTGCACGTTCGAGCGCGGGCACATCTCCAGCGGGATCCGCCGGTCCCGCACGAACGACGCCAGCCTGCCGAGCCGCGCGGTGCCGTCCTCGGCGATCTCGATGTCGTCCACGATGCGCACGCCGTGGCCCAGCCGGGCCGCGCCGCACCACTGGATGGCCTCCCAGATCGACGGCAGCCCGAAGCCCTCGCCGGCGTGGATGGTGAAGTGGCAGTTCTCCCGGCGCAGGTACTCGAACGCGTCCAGCGAGCGGGTGGGCGGGAAGCCGGCCTCCGGGCCCGCGATGTCGAAGCCAACGACTCCCGCGTCGCGGTATCGCACCACGAGTTCCGCGATCTCCCGGGCGCGCGGTTCCTGCCGCATCGCGCACAGCAGCACGCCGATGCGGATGCGGTTGCCCGCTTCCCGCGCCCGCGCCGCGCCGCGCCGGAACCCGTCGAGGATCGCTTCGACGACCTCGTCCAGCGACAGCCCCTGCTGGGTGCTCAGCTCCGGCGCGTGGCGGACTTCGGCGTACACGACGCCGTCCGCGGCGAGGTCTTCGGCGCATTCGGCGGCGACCCTGCTGATCGCGTCCGCGGTCTGCATGACGCCGACGGTGTGCACGAATCGCTCCAGGTACTCCTCCAGCGAGCCGGCCCCGGCCGCGGCGGCGAACCACCGGGTGACCCCGGCCACGTCGGACGTCGGCAGTGCGGGGTAGCCCTGCTGCTCCGCCAGTTCCACGACCGTCTCAGGACGCAGCCCGCCGTCGAGGTGATCGTGCAGCAGCACCTTCGGGGCGCGGCGGAGCTGGTCCGCGGTCGGAGACTCGGGCACTTGTTTCCTCCTGGGGTTCGGTGTTCCCGGCGGCCTCGGCCGCCCGTGGTGCCTGTCTGACATGTTAGGCACGTTGGCGGAAGGATCTACCCTCCGATGGTGCCGCGCGTCAAGGCGTGGTCTGTGATTCTTTTCCGGATAGGCGGAGTTGACGAGCGGGGGCCATCTCTCTTAACTTGTCTGACATCAATCGGGCAGGGGGTGCGGCGTGGCTTCCAGACGACCTCAGCGTCGACCGGTCGTGGACCTCTACGAGCGGATCGCCGAGGCCATCAGGCAAGGCATCTATCCGCCGGGCTCGACGCTGCCGTCCGAGCCCGACCTCGCGACCGAGCTCGGCGTGAGCCGGCCGGCGCTGCGGGAAGCGTTGATCCTCCTCCAGGAGGACGGCGTGATCACCGTGCGGCGGGGAGTGGGGCGGACGGTCAGCGACCGCCCGGCCCGGCGCGGCTTCGAACGGTTGCAGCCGGTCGAGAGCCTGCTGGGCGCGGACAGCGCCAAGGTGCGGCCGCTGGTGCGCGACATCGAGCAGCCGACCGACCTGGTGATGCAGCACCTGCCGGTGCCGGCCAGCTGCGAGATCCGGTTCTGGGAGAGCGTCGTCGACGTCGACGGCGTGCCGTCCTGCCTGGTGGAGGAGTGGAGCGTGCACGACGAGGCGCTGGCCGCCGTCGATCCCGCGCTGCCCCGAGCCCTGGCGGAGGCCGAAGCCCGGCCGAGCACGATGTTGCACGTCATCGGCTCGATCGACCCGCACCTGCCGTTGAGCGGCGCCAGCACGGTCAACGCGACCGTGCTCGGGCGGCGCCGCGGGGAGGTCTTCGACCGGTCGCCGGACACGCCGGTCGTGCTGGTCACGCAGGTCGTCTCGATGGAGCGGACTCCGCTGATCGCCGCCAAGTACGTGCTGCCCAGCGGCGCGCCGGGCATTCCGGTGCGCCAATCCCGATGAACACCGAACAACCACAGCCGGAGCTCCGCGGGCCCGTCTCGATCTGACGCGATCACCCGCTCCGCTTCCCGGGGCAACGCTCGTGCGCGTTTTGGATCGCTATAGCGCTCCAAAACGCGCACGAGTCCCGCGAGACTCCGCTCCCAGCAGAAAGGCGCGCAACCGATGGCGTCCAAGGAAACCCTGATCGTCGACTGCGACACCGGAATCGACGACGCGTTGGCGTTGCTGTACCTGCTGCGGGATCCGGACGTCGACATCCGGGCTGTGACCACGGTCTTCGGCAACATCGACGCGGTCACCGCGGCCGACAACACGCTGCGGGTGCTCGAACTGGCCGGGCGACCCGACATCCCGGTGGCCATTGGAGCCCGCGACAACTGGCTCGGGAACGCGCACTTCGCGCCGTACGTGCACGGCGATGACGGCCTCGGCAACACGGACCTGCCCGCGCCGACGGCCACGCCGGTCGCCGAGCCCGCCGCGGAACTCATCGTGCGCCTTGCCAGGGAGGACCCCGGAACGCTGCACCTGCTCGCCGTCGGGCCGCTGACGAACCTGGCCACCGCCGTGCTGCTCGAACCCGAACTGCCCGAGCTGGTCAAGCACGTCACGATCATGGGCGGCGCGATCCGGCATCCGGGCAACGCCACCCCGGCGGCCGAGGCGAACATCAGCAACGACCCGGAGGCGGCGCGGATGGTGCTGACCGCCGGGTGGCCGGTCACGCTGGTGCCGCTGGACGCGACCATGGGCGAGCGGATCACCGAGGGGCACCAGCGTCGGCTCCGCGAGTCCGGCACGCCGGTCACCGCCTTCGCGGCGAAGATGCTGGACCAGTACTTCGACTTCTACGAGCGGAACGTGTTCGGCGACCGCAGCGCGGCCTGCCACGATCCGCTGGCCGCGGCCATCGCGGTCGGCGACGTCTCCCCAGTGCTGGCACCGGTCGTCGCGGTCGACGTGGAGACCAGCCAGGGGCCGGGGCGCGGCGCGACCGTCGCCGACGTTCGCGGGCAGTACCGGGACTTCCCGGCCCAGGACGATGCGCACGTGCGCGTGGTGCTGGAGACCGGCGGAGAATTCGCCGGGCTGTTGGCCGACCGGCTGTGCGACGACACCGCCCCGTCGCGACGCGTTGCGTGAGAAGGGATTTGCGATGACGCGCACCGAAGACGTCGTCGTGGTCGGTTCGCTGAACGTCGACCTGACCGCGCGCGTGCAACGCCATCCGCTGCCGGGCGAAACAGTGCACGCCGCAACGCTGGCCACCAGCGCCGGCGGCAAGGGCGCCAACCAGGCGGTCGCCGCAGCGCGGCTCGGCGCCCGAACGGCGCTGGTGGGCCGGGTCGGCGCGGACGCGCACGGCGACATGTTGCTGGCCGCCCTGCGCACCGATGGCGTCGGCACCGCGCACACCCACCGCGACGCCGACGCGGTCACCGGCACCGCGCTGATCACCGTCTCGGCCACCGGCGAGAACAGCATCATCGTGTCCGCCGGGGCCAACGCGCGGCTGTCGCCGGCCGACATCGCGGCCGCACGACCGCTGATCGCGGCGGCGCGGGTGGTGTCGGTCGTGCTGGAGGTGCCGGTCGAAACCGTCACCGCCGCGGCCCGCGCCGCGCGGGCCGCCGGGGCGCGGTTCGTGCTGAACCTGTCCCCGGTGGTAGAGGTACCCGCCGAGGTGCTGGAGCTCGCCGACCCGCTGATCGTCAACGAGCACGAAGCCCGGGAAATCCTGCGGCGCAACGGTTTTCCGATGTCTTCCGAGAACGCCGGGCACGCGAGCGGGCTCCTCGGGATCGGTGCACGTTCGGTGGTGGTCACCTTCGGCGCGGACGGCGCGGCGGTCGCGAATGCCGACCACGTCGAGGAAATTCCCGGTGCGCCGACCGACGCGGTCGACACCACCGGGGCGGGTGATGCTTTCGCCGCCACCGTGGCATGGCGGCTGAGCAAGGGTGATTCGCTTCCCACCGCCGTGTGGTGGGCGACCCGCGTGGGGGCCTGCAGCGTGCAACACTCCGGTGCGCAAGCGTCCTTTCCCACGCTCGACCGCGTGCTGAGCGGGTCCGGGCTGCCGAAGTAGTCTCCGCCGCAAGGAGGTTCCTCATCGTGTCCGATCGAAAGTCCTCCGCACTTCCCGGGATCGTCACGTCCTTCGCCCTGCTCGGCGTGCTCGCCACCGGTTGCGCCGCGGCCCAGGGCGCCGGAGGCGCGAAGGCCGAGCCCGCCCCGAACCTGACCGACGTGAAGCAGTCCATCGTGGACTACCACGATTCCGGGCAGTGGGAAGCCGATGTAGCCGAGGCCGATCGGCGCGGCCAGGACTACCTGGCCCAGCGGCTGGCGGAGGGCGTGCCGAAACCGGCGATCGTGCTGGACATCGACGACACCAGCGTGTCCACCTACGAGTACGCGCTGGGCATCGACTTCGGCTTCGAGCAGGAGTCGTCCGACGAATTCGTGCTGGCCCGCGGGCCCGTCGGGATCGCCGCGACGCGGGACCTGGTGCGCTTCGCGGATTCCCGCGACGTCGCGGTCTTCTTCGTCACCGGCCGCAGGGAGAGCCCGGAGATGCGCGAAGCCAGCCTGCTGGATCTGGCGGAAGAGGGCTATCCCGAGCCGGCGGCCCTGTACCTGCGGCCGCCAGATGACCACGCGCCGTCGGTGGTGCAGTACAAGAGCGGTGCCCGCGCCGACATCGAGCGGCAGGGCTACCGGATCATCCTGAGCGTCGGAGACCAGGAATCCGACCTGGCCGGCGGCCACGCCGAACGCGGCGTGAAACTGCCCAACCCGATGTACAAGCTCGACTGAATCCGACCGGGCAGCCCCGCCGATCCGCCCGGCGGCACTGTCCGGTCTTCTGTCTACTGTGGTCTTGTCGGCAGCGGAGCTCGTCCGGGCGGCCGCCTCGACGAACTTCAAGTCGTAGGTTGGGTCGATGAGCGACTCGGCGGCGCCGTTGCGCCCGATCGATCTGGCCCGGGCCGCCGGGATCTCGGCCCAGCTCGTCCGCAACTACGCGGACGAGGGCATCCTGCCTCCGACGATCTGGACCGATTCCGGCCACCGCCGGTTCCACGCCGGGCATCGCGAGGCCCTGCTGGCCTACCGGGCGCTCGCGCGGGGATACGGGATGGACGCCGCGCGCGGGATCATGCGCGCCGTGCACGCCGGTGACGTTGCGGAAGCGCTGACGCTCGTGGACGCCGGGCACGCCGCGTTGCACGAGCAGCGGCAGAACCTCCGGGGGATCGGCGACGCTCTCGAAGTGGTGGCTGGGCAGGATCCGGACGCCTCGGCGCTGCCTCGCTCCGGCATGCGCATCGGCGAGGTGGCCGCGTATCTCGGCGTGCGCACCTCCGCGCTGCGGGTGTGGGAGTCCGCCGGCCTGCTGGCGCCCACCCGTGATCCGGGCACCAAGTACCGGCTGTTCAGCCCGGCCGACGTCCGCGACGCCCGGATGATCAAGATGCTCCGGGAAGGCCGGTATCTGCTGCCCCAGATCCGGGAGGTGCTCGATGGCCTCCGGCGAACGGGCAGCAGCGACGCGCTGCGCGCGGCCATCGCGCAGCGCCGGGCGGCGCTGGCGCAACGGGCGAGGGCGATGCTCGAAGGCTCCAGTCTCCTGCACCACTACCTGGACTACTAATCTTTCCATTGGCAAGATTCGACTCGGAGAGGCATCTTGTCACTGACAAGTTCACTTTCCCGGGGGAGGGCCGAGATGGCTCCGTTGATCATCTTGTTGGTCGTCACGCTGGTGCTGCTGGTGGCGGGCGTCGCCGGCGTCCGCAGCCTGAAGCCCTGGCCGGTCGCGGTCAGAGGCGGACTGGCGGCGATGTTCGTGGCGACCGGCATCGCGCATTTCGTCGGCATGCGGGAGCAGCTCATCAGCATGGTGCCGCCGGCGCTGCCCGCGCCCGGCCTGCTCGTCACCGTCACAGGAATCCTGGAGCTGGCGGGCGCGGCAGGGCTGCTGTGGCACCGGACCGCGCCGTGGGCCGCGGGCGGGCTCGGCCTCATGCTCATCGCGATGTTCCCCGCGAACGTCTACGCGGCGCTGGAAGGAATCCTCACCGCCGCGGACGACCAACTCGTCCCGCGAACCGCGATGCAGGTCGTCTTCCTGGCTGCCACCGCCGCGGTCGTCGTCCACCACGTGCGCGCTCGCAATGGGCGCGCTGTCGCGGCGAACTGAGTCTGGTCCCGTGAGTGCTTTGGGGTGCTACAGCGCCCCAAAACGCTCACGGGTCATCGCTCGTCGCAGGCCGCGGGAGCATCTGCGTTGGGCGGTGTTGGTGCGCTCGCCTCGCGGAGAAAACCCCGATCGAGTTCCCGCGGCGGGGCGCCGTCGCGCGGGAACTCGATCGTTTCGGGGGTCCCGGTGCCAGGCAAAGTCCACTGAGGACTCCGGCGCCGGGGTCGGGGCGGGGTCTTGGGAGCGGGCCAGGGCGGCCCGTTGTTGGCCCGCGTCAGGCGGAGGCGGCCAACCAGGTCGAGCGGCCCGCGTGGGTCGGCAGCCAGCAGCCCGTGGGCTGGGCGCCGAGATCCGGGGCGGGCTCGGACAGTGCGAGCAGCTCGTCGATCACCTCGCGCGCGGGACCGGTGGTTCGCCACAGGACCTTGCTCGGGAAGAGAACGTCCGGCTCGTCACCGGGGATCCGCGCGGCATCGGCGTCGTGCTCGCTGAAGATCTGCACGATGTCGAAAACCCCGCGATGGACCCGGATTCCCACCACGGCGACTAGGCCGCCGTCGGCGTCGCGCGGGTGCGCGAACTGGAAGTCGCGGGCTACCAGGGCTTGCAGGCCGTTGGTAATCTCGTTCATGGCGCCACCGAGTTTCGTCGTCAAGGGCTTCAACCATGGCTCCGCGCGGGGCGTCGGCGCGGCTCGTCAGACGAGGTCGTCGAACTCGCCGTCCTTGGCTCCGTGCAGGAATGCGGCGATCTCATCCCGGCTGTAGACCAGTGCTGGACCCTCGGGGTAGCGCGAGTTTCTGACGGCGATGCCGCCGTCGACCAACGGTGCCAATTCAACGCAGTTGCCCACCGCTCCACTGTGGCGGCTCTTTCGCCACACCACGTTGGGTAGCTGCTGCGCGGGCATACCGTTCTGGATGTTCGTCATCCGAACCTCACCCTTCCCCGACTAACGCTGCACGATCATCTGCACGTGCAGTTGATCGTGCACCCAAGCTAGCAGGTGCAGATGCACGATTGAATGCACGTGCATCTCAATGAGACCTTGATCACTCGACAGGAGGAATCTTGTTCCCAGTTAAGTGACCCGCCGTTAGTGATCGAGTGCTATGCGCAGTCATCGGCGCGCATAGAAGTGCCACCGGGCAAAGATCCCGGTGGCATCGTTGGTCAGCTGTGCTTCAGGGCCTTGAGCAGCGTCTTGCGGGTCTGCTCCGGCGTCTGCGCGTCGACCGCGAGCCGGTGGCTGACCTTGCTGTACACCTCGACCTCGTCCGGCTTGTCCAGGTAGAGCGCGCCGCAGAGGTGTTCCAGGTAGACGATGTCCGGCAACTCCGGCTCGGCGAACCGCAGGATCGTGAACGCGCCCTCCGCGCCGGACCGGCCGAGCTCGAACGGCAGGATCTGCAGCGTCACCGCGGACATGGCCGTCGCATCGAGCAGGAACTGGATCTGCTCGCGCAGCACTTCGCGGCCGCCGATCGGCCGGTGCAGCACCGACTCGTCGATCACCGCCCACAGTCGCGGCGCCTTCGGCTGGGTGAACAGCTTCTGGCGCTGCATGCGCAGCCGGACGCGCCGGTCCAGCTCGTCCTCCGGGAACTCCGGGCGTCCCTGGGTGGCGACCGCGCGGGCGTACTTCTCGGTCTGCAGCAGGCCGGGCACGAACTGGATCTCGTAGGTCTGGATGCGGGAGGCCGACTCCTCCAGCCCGACGTAGTCCTGGAACCACGAGGGCATCAGGTCGTTGAACCGGTGCCACCAGCCGGGCTCGTTGGATCGGCGGACGAGGTCCAGGAAGGACTCGTGCTCGGTCCTGTCCGTTACGCCGTAGAGGGTCAGAAGGTCGGCGACGTCGCGTTCCTTGAAGCCGACGCGGCCGAGTTCCAGGCGGCTGATCTTCGATCCGGACCCGCGGATGGCGTATCCGGCGTCCTCGCGGGAGATTCCGCTCGCCTCGCGCAACCTGCGCAGCTGGCTGCCCAGCACGAGACGGCGGGCGGTGGGGCCGCTTCCCGTGGCACTGTCCGGAGCCACGCGGAACCTCCTGTGGAAATGGGCTCTATGACCCACTGTCGCGATCCAGTGGTTGAACGTTACGCGAGGGGATAGTAGTGGAATCCGGCCGCAGGTCGAGCGGCTTACCCGGATTGGCGGTATCTACCCACACGTACGTTATCGGCTCTTGATCCCCTAACCTGGGGTTGTCGGGGCGGAAATTCGGGGTTGGGGAGTGGTATGACACGAACCGGCGGAGGGCGCGGGGGCGTGCCGTCAGGCATCGATCCCACGAGGCCGAGCAGTTCGCGCGTCTACGACGCGATCCTCGGTGGTAAGGACAACTACAGTGCGGATCGCGGTTTGCGCGACGCGCTCGCCGAAGTCACCCCGGAACCCGGCGCGCTGGCCAAGGACAACCGCGCCTTCCTGCAGCGGGTCACCCGGTACCTGGCCGGAACCG
>NZ_JBFAKG010000159.1:0-13669 GCF_040655595.1 Saccharopolyspora sp. NPDC050389 | reverse complement strand
GTCGGCCGGGCGATGTCGATCGGCGTGGTCGACGAGGTCATCGACCCCAAGACCACCCGCCGCCGCATCGCCGAAGCGCTCGCCGCAGCCCCCGCGGGCCGCGGCTCGCACGGCAACATCCCGCTGTGACCTGCTGAGTTCGGCGAAGAGGGCCACCTCCTCCGGGAGGTGGCCCTCTTTCGTCCTCAGTGGACCTGCGACCACACGCCGGTGGGAGCGGTCCGCTTCGCGTAGTCCCGGAAGTCGCGGGGCTCGCGGCCCAGCGCCCGCCGCACGCCGTCGGCGAGGTGGGCGTTGCGGCCGTCCAGCACCTCGGTGAACAGGTGGCTCACCATCGCCACGACCTCGGCCGGCACGACCTGTTCGGTCATCCCGGCCGAGAACTGCTCGACCGTCACCGGCAGGTACTTGATGTCCCGGCCGGTCGCCGCGGCGATTTCACCGATCGCCTCGGCGAAGGTGAGCAGCCGCGGGCCGGTCACCTCGTACACCTCACCGGCGTGGCCGTCCTCGGTCAGCGCCGCGATCGCGACCTCGGCGATGTCCTCGGCGTCGACGAACGGTTCGGCCACCTCGTCGACCGGCAGGGCGACCTCGCCGGCGCGCACGGTCTCCACCAGGAAGTCCTCGCTGAAGTTCTGGTGGAACCAGCTCGCGCGCACCACCGTCCACTCTGCACCGGAGTCCTGCACCGCCTGTTCGGCGCGTTGCGAGCCGACTTCCCCGCGGCCGGACAGCAGCACCAAGCGCCGGACTCCGCTGCGCACCGCCAGCTCGGCGAACGAGCCGACCGCCTCGGCGGCCTCCGGGATCGCCAGATCCGGCTGGTAGCTCACGTAAGCCGATTCGACGTCGCGCAACACCGGCTCCCAGGTGCTGCGGTCGTCCCAGTCGAACGGCGGCGTCGCCGAACGCGACCCGATGCGCACCGGGATGCCCCGGGCGGCGAGCCCCGCGGCCACGCGGCGGCCGGTCCTGCCGGTGCCACCCAGGACGAGTGTTGGATTCTGCGCTTTCTCTGACATGACTCAAGCCAAACCGAAATCGGCGAGACGCCCCATAGTTCAATGGATCGATTCCATAATTAATCGTCTAAGATCGTCTCGTGGATGCGCTCGCGAACCTGCTGGACGGCCCGAGAGCCCGCGGGGCTTTCCTGCTCCGGGCGGCCCTGGATCCGCCGTGGTCGCTGCGAATCCAGGACCGGGCGCCGCTGACCCTGATGGCCCTGGTGCGCGGGTCGGCTTGGGCGGTGCCGGACGCCGGCGAGCCGGTGCGGCTCGAACCCGGTGACGTCGTGATCGCCAGGGGCCCGGACGCCTACACGGTCGCCGACGACCCGAGCACTCCTTGGCAGGTCGTCGTGCACCCCGGGCAGGGCTGCAGCGCGCCGTCCGGCGAACCGCTGCGAGACCTCACCGACGTCGGCGTGCGCACCTGGGGCACGGATCTGGACGCGTCGACGAACATGCTGATCGGCACGTACCAGGGCGCGGGCGAGATCAGCAGCCGCCTGCTCACCGCGTTGCCCGCGCTGGTCGTGGTCCGCCAGGGCTCGCTGGATTCTCCGCTCGTCGAGCTGCTGGCCGCGGAGATCGGCAAGGATTCGCCGGGTCAGGAAGCGGTGCTGGACCGGCTGCTCGACCTGCTGCTCATCGCGAGTCTGCGCGCGTGGTTCGCCAGCCCCGAAGCGCAGGCCCCGGCCTGGTACCGGGCACACCGCGACCCGGTGGTCGGCCGGGCCCTGCAACTGCTGCACCACGACCCGGCGTTCCCGTGGACGGTGGAATCGCTGGCCACGCGCTCCGGCGTGTCGCGGGCAGGATTGGCCAGGCGGTTCACCGAGCTGGTCGGTGAGCCGCCGATGAAGTATCTGACCGGCTGGCGGCTCGCCATGGCGGCCGACCTGCTGCGGGAGTCCGATGCGACGATCGCCTCGGTCGCCCGCCAGGTCGGCTACGGCAGCGCCTTCGCGCTCAGCAACGCGTTCAAGCGGCAGTTCGAGGTCAGCCCGCAGGATCACCGCCGCGTCGAGGCCCGGGTGTGATCGCGGGCCGAGGTCACTACTTGCAGGGCTTGAACAGGGCGCTGTTCGGCAGCTTGCTGGTGTCCAGCCGCAGGCCCTGGCGCGTTTCGTCCAGCACCAGCGGGTAAACCACGTTCCAGGTCACGCACGTCGACTTGGCCTGCGGCGGCGCGTCCTCCGGCGCCTGGTTGCTCATGAAGGTCAGCATCACCAGCAGCGAACCGTCCGGACCCGGATCGATCCGCTGCACCGTCCAGCCGAAGTCGCGGGTGGTGCCGTAGCTGTCCACCCACTTGTCCTTCGGCAGTTCCAGCCACTTCGAGGGGACCACTGTGGACTTCCACAGGTCGTAGCTGCGGTCGTTGATGGAGCGGAAGTGGTTGTCCAGCAGGGCCTGCACATTCGGCTGATCGGGATGGATCGCGGCATCTGGGGTGTAGACGATGCCCAGCGGCGACGTGATCTTGCCATCCGGCTCCGGCGAAGCGTCGGAGCGCTGGGCCAGGAACGCATCGCGGTAGACGTACTGCGACAGCAGCACGCCACCGCCCGCCGCGCCCAGCAGCACGACGATCGCGAGCGGAATACCCCATTTCAGCCAAGAACGCACGCCCCAAGCCTTTCACACCGAGATCGAGGCGAGCAGGCGATCCGGGATAACGGCCCGCGCGCGTCAGCCCACCCGGTGCAGCCAGGTCACCGGCGCGCCGTCGCCGGCGCGGCGGAACGGTTCGAGGGCGTCGTCCCAGGCGGCGCCGAGTAGCTGGTCCACGCGGTGGCCGAAGGCCTCCGGGCCCTTGGCATTGGCCGCGAGAGTCCGCAGCTGGTCCTCGCTGACCATGATGTCGCCGTTGGCGCTGGTGCAGGCCCGCCACAGGCCCAGGCCGGGCGCATGACAGAACCGCTGCCCGTCCACCCCTGGACTGGGGTCTTCGGTGACTTCGAAGCGCAGCATGGGCCACGCGCGCAGCGCGGTGACCAAGCGTGCGCCGGTGCCCGGCTCGCCTGACCAGTTGCACTCCGCGCGGAGTTGCCCTGGTGCTGCCGGTTGTGCCGTCCAGCGGAGTTCTGTCCGAATGCCGAGTGCGCCAGAGATCGCCCACTCGACGTGCGGGCAGACCGCAGACGGCGACGAGTGAACGTAGACCACACCAATGGTGTGGCCACGGTCGCTGCCACGGGTGCTCACTGCTGACCTCCGCTGTTCGACGAGGGACGTCTTCCCCTACGACCTCGCGTACTTGGCGATCAACAGTTGCGGCGCCATTCTGCATTGCGGGCGGAGTGCTTCGCCACCAGAACGATGTCTTTCGCCACGCGCTCGCGGGCGCGTGGCGCCGCCGGACCGACCCGGCGGCGACTGCCCCGAATAGCGGTAATCGCAGATCCGGGGCGTTGTCACGGGCTTTCGCGCTAGCTCGAAAGCACCAACGCGACGGCGGCGGACGAGTGGTGGACACCACTCGATCGGACGAAAGTCGAAACCCCGGGACAATACTCGACCACCCCGACTAACGTCTCTGCACGAACGTGCGGTGCCCGCCGGATCTTGGAGGTCGTCATGCGACTGGTGCGGCTCGGTGCGGAACCGACCCAGGTCGGCGCCGACATCCGGGCGGCCATTTCCGCGTGGGGCGCCGGCGTCTCGGTGCTGGGCGGGGTCGCCGTGTTCGGCTGCCGCCCGCCCGGCAGTCCCCGGCCGCTGGACGCGGTGATCGTGCTGCCGCGCGGGGTGGTCGTGGTGCTCGGGGTCGACCTTCCCGAACCCGCGCTGAAGGTCGACGCGCCGTTGCAGATCCCGTGGACGATCGACGGCTGGCCGCTGGTGCGCACCGAAGGCGCGGTCAATCCCGGGCTGGAGGGGCTCGAATCGGCCGCCGCGCTGGCCCGCAGCCTGCAGTCGCGCGGGCTGGAGCCGCTGCCGGTAGCTGCGGTCGTGGTGGTCGGCCCGTACGCCGGGCAGGTCACGCAGCCCACCACCGACCTGCACCGCGGGGTGCGGGTGGTGTCGCCGAACACGACCTCGATCCTCGCCGCCGCTCGCGAGCTGGCCACCTACGAACTGCCTTGCCCGGTCGAGCCCGCCCGGCAGTTGCTGCGGGTGCTCGACGAGAACTGCGAACTCGGCCCCGCCGAGCTGATCGCCGAGGGCTTCCCGGAGTCCGGGGCCACCGATCTGGCCACTGCGGACACCATGCTGATCCCGAAGTACACCGACCGGCCCGCGGCCGGCGCGGCGGCGCGGCGATTCACGCCGCGCGGCAAGCTGATCGCGGCGGCTGCGGTGCTGGTGCTGATCTTCGGCGTCGTCGGGACGTGGTTGACGCTCGGCCAGCCGGCCGCCAGCCCGCCGACGCGGACGCCGCCGGTCCAGCGGGCCGACGGCATCGAGTTCACGCAGCAGGTGGCCGCTCGCGACGCCTCGTGCGACCAGCACTCGTTCGGCGACGTGCAGCGCTGGTTCGAGCAACGGCCGTGCCGGGGCCTGACCCGCGCGGTGTTCGACACCCAGGTCTCGGGGCGGTCGGCCGCCGTCTCGGTGGCCATCGTCGAACTGCCCGACGAGCAGGCGGCGAGCGAGCTACGGGAAATCGCCGACACCGCGGGCACCGGCGGCGTCACGGATCTGATCGCCGACGGCAAGGGCTGGCCCGGCGGACCCGACGGGTTCGACAACGCCGCGCAGGCCGTGCAGCAGAACGGCAACCAGGTGCGCATCGTGCAAACCGTGTGGCGGCAGCGGTCTTCCAGCCCGGACGACGCGGGTCTCCGCGCGCTGGCCGAACGCGGCCTCCGCCTCACTCCCCAGCCGTGACGCACCGGCGCGGCCTCGGTCACGGCTGCTCCGGTTCGCGGGCTTCGGCCGGTTTGGCCTGTTCCGGGATCCTGGACCAGCCGCCGCGGGCCGGTGCGCGATCCGCGGAGAGGATCCGCGGAGCCTTCGTCAGGTACGGATTTCCCAGGCGGGCCAGGAAGAGCGCCGGCGCGAACAGCGGGACGACCGCCGCCAGCGCCGCTGCGGTGACGCCCGCGCGCAGCACGTCGCGCGGCAGCAACGTGGTCCGCCGGTCGACGAACCGGTCGCTGGTCAGCGCCGCCAGCCACAGCACGAGCACGAAGCCCACCATGGTCGCCACCGCCAGCAGGATCGCCGGCTGGTAGCCGAGCCGTTCCGCGCCGAGCATCACCGCGATCCAGCCGAGCAGCGCCGGCAGCTGGCCGCGCTCGGTCGTCGCCGCCCACAGCAGCCCGCCCAGCAGCGCGAAACCTCCACCGCTGGTCTGCCAGGTCTCGGTGATGCGCTCGGCCCACTCGCCGCCGGTGAGGCCGAGCCGGGCGGCGAGCCTGCCCAGCACGTCCAGCGCGGTCGGCCCGTCCTCCGGCGTGACGAACTGGCCGATGATCCAGGCCAGCGTCCACAGCGACACCGCGAACGCGAGCACCTGCTGCCACCTCGGCCGGTCCAGCGCGGCCCGGTACAGCCGCAGCAGTTCCCGTGGTTGCGCCTGCACGTCCACCCCTGTCCTCGGCATCGGAAAGCCGCTGCCGATCGTCCGGCCGCTGCGATGATCAAGTCCGGCATTGATCAGATCAGGGGCGTGTCCGCGCTGCGGAGCGTGATCGGTTTCAGAACGTGCCGGGGCCCGGCGCGCACGCTCCGGCGCCGGAGCAGGCGGGCGGGATCGGGCGGATCACCGAACCGTCCACCAGCCACTGTCCCTGCTTCCCGGTGGACACCAGGAAGCGGCCCAGCGGATCCGCGGACAGCCGTGCCTCGCCCGCGGTCAGCGGTGGCGTCCGGAACGGCACGCCGGCGCCGATCTTCCGCCCGCTGTTCGCCGCGAAGGTGGCCACCCGGGCCTGCCCGCCGTCGCAGTCCACCGGTTGCAACGTCGCGACGTCGGGCCCGGACCAGGCGATCGCCACCGGCCCGCACGCCGCATCCGGCACCGCCTCGACGTGCCCGGCCAGCGAGTTGGCGTCCGGCGCGAGCAGCAGCACCACGGCCTGGCGGCTGCCCTGCTCGCCGGCCAGCACGGCGAGCCGGCCGTCCTCGGCCAGCGCCAGGTCGTGCACCCGCAGTTCGGGCGGGATTGCGATGCTCTGCCGGCTCTCGCCGCGCACGACCACCACGGCGTTCCCGTCCAGGTAGGCGACGCGCCCGCCGCCCGCGGTCAGCAGCCTGCCGTCGCCGAATTCGCCGGGCAGCACCCGCTGCCCGCCCTGCAGGTTCACCTCGACGACCCGGCGCCCGTCCGCTGTGGACACCACGGTGTAGATCCGGTCGTGGTCGGCGGCCAGGACCTCGGTGTCGGCGCCTTCGACGCGGGCGACCTCCCGATCCTCCCGGCCCGACAGCACGTCGAAGGCGGCGATCACGCCGGGTTCGGGCGCGGCGAGGTAGCTGTCCGGCCGGACGCTGACCGGTTCTGGGTCGTGCTGGCCGGGAATCGCCAGCATGGCCACGACGAACGCCGCCGCCGCAACGGCCGCCGCGCCGACCACGGCGAGCAGCGGGCGGCGTGGCGATCTCCGCCGACGCACGCCGGCGAGCAGCCGCGGCAGCGCGTCCGGCCTGGGTTCGACGTCTTCGACGAACTGGTGCAGCTGCGCCCGCAGCAGGTCCACGTCCCGTGTGCTGTTCCCGTCCTTCACACCCGCTCCCCCAGCAGATCCGACAGTCGTGACACGCCACGCGAGCAGTACGACTTCACCGCGCCCTGGCTGCAGCCCATGACCTCCGCGGTGCGAGCTTCGCTGAAATCGGCGTAGTAGCGCAGCACCACGGCCTCCCGCTGCCGACGCGGCAGCTTGGCCAGCGCCGCGGCCAGCACCGCGCGATCGACCCCGCGGCCCGTGTCGTCCGGCTGGCTGTCCTCGACCGCGAGCTTCGGCTGGTACTTCTTGGCGATCAGCCGACGCCGCAGCATCGAGCGGGCCCGGTTGAGCACCGCCTGCCGGAGGAAGGCCAGCGCCTTGTCCGGATCGCGCAGCCGAGTGCGGGAGTCGAAGACCCGCACGTAGGCGTCCTGCACGATGTCCTCCGCGGTGGCGCGGTCGTCCACCAGCAGGATCGCGATGCGCAGCAGTTGCCGGTAATGCTCCTGGTAGAGGTCAGTCAGCTTGCTCGTCAGTTCATCCATTGCCGCCAGCCCGTCGCCCGGCCAGGCGGTCACGGGCAATGCGATCGACACCGTCACATATCTGCACGACGCTCAAGCCCCCCTCCATGGTTGCGGCCGGGTTCCACTCGTTATCAATCGGCTGCACCCAACGGCGGCGAAGTTTACCGGCGAGCCCGCCGATGATGATCTCGTGGCGGCTTCTGCCAGCCCTGCCGCCAGATGGATCACGCCCGGTCAGGCCCACTGCACTACCGCCCCGCGCGACCGGGGTAAGCACCGTTCACCGGCTGAGAGCTCTTGCTGGCGGCCAACCGGCGCGGTAGGCCTGTTGTGCCGCACGGCTAGGAGGCTGCTTGGGATGTTGGTGTCAGGTGCGGTAGGGCGGGTTTTGAAGCGGCGCAGCCGCTTAGCCCACCTACGCATCTTGCACCGCCGCGGGTTCACGGCGCCCACCCCTCCGGGGTTCTTCCAGCGAGGACAGCCCCGACACGACGTAATTGGACATACATAAGCCGGGGATCCCCCAGCGAGAAGACCGCAGAAACTCCCGCAGGGGGGCCGCGACCCGCACCGCCACGCAAAGCGAGCCCGGAAACAAGCTCTTGGAGGCGCTGATGAAGTTCGGGATCACCACTTTCATCACCGATGAAGGGATCGGCCCGGCGGAGCTGGGCAAGGCCGTCGAAGACCGCGGGTTCGACTCGCTGTTCGCCCCGGAGCACACGCACATCCCGGCGAGCCGGGAATCGCCTTATCCGGGCGGCGGCGAGCTGCCCCGCGTCTACTACCGCACGCTGGATCCGTTCGTCTCGCTCACCGCGATCGCGGCCGTCACCGAGCGCTTGCTGGTGGCCACCGGGATTTCGCTGATCATCGAGCGCGATCCGATCACCACCGCCAAGGAGGTCGCCAGCCTCGACCTGGTGTCCGGCGGCCGGGTGATCTTCGGGGTCGGGGCCGGCTGGAACCGCGAGGAGATGCGCAACCACGGCACCGATCCAGCGACCCGCGGCGCGCTGATGGACGAGCGAATCCGGGCGATGCGGGAGATCTGGACGAAGGAGGCGGCCGAGTTCCATGGCGAGCACGTCGACTTCGACCCGATCTACGCGTGGCCGAAGCCGGTGCAGCAGCCGCATCCGCCGATCTACGTCGGCGGGGAGGGCGAGCGGGCCATCGCACGGATCGCCGAGTACGGCGGCGGCTGGTTGCCCCGTGGCGGCACCAAGGACCTCGGCGACCTGGTGCCGAAGGTGCGCGACCGGGCGGGCTGGCGGGTGCCGGTCTCGGTCTTCGCGGCGCCGCGCGATCCGGCGGTCCTGGAGTCCTACGCGGCGGCCGGAGTGGACCGCGCGCTGTTCCTGCTTCCGACCCACCAGCGCGACGAATCTCTGCGCCGGCTCGACGCGATGGCCGAACTCGCGGAACGCCACGGCTGATCCGTGATTCCTCCGGGTCGTCACAGCGGCCCGGAGGGGCTCACAACTCCTTGTCGCGCGCGGTTACCAGGCGTGGCTTACATCCTGGTTACTTCCATGCATCGGGCTGGACATTCGGGACATGCGGACTGATCCTCGTGTCTGCTGTGCCCAGTCGTGTTGCACAGCGCGAGCGCGGGAATGGAGTCCGGGGACGGTGGCTACGAAAACAGCGCCGAGCAGTGGGGCGGCTCGGAAACGCAGGATGAGTCCCAAGGAGATCGTCACCTGGACGTTGGTGGCGATCGTCGGCGCCGTTTCGTGGGGCGTCATCGCGCTGGTCCGCGGCGAGGAGATCTCCGCGGCCTGGCTGGTGTTCGCGGCGCTCGCCTCGTACGCCATCGGTTACCGCTTCTACTCGCGGTTCATCGCCTACCGGGTGCTGAAGGTCGACGACACCCGTGCGACGCCGGCGGAGCGGCTGAACAACGGCACCGACTTCCAGCCGACCGACCGCCGGGTGCTCTTCGGACACCACTTCGCGGCGATCGCCGGGGCCGGCCCGCTGGTGGGCCCGGTGCTGGCCGCGCAGATGGGTTATCTGCCGGGCACCATCTGGATCATCGTCGGCGTCATCTTCGCGGGCGCGGTGCAGGACATCGTGGTGCTGTTCTTCTCCACCCGCCGCGACGGCCGCAGCCTCGGGCAGATGGCCCGCGAGGAGATCGGCCCGGTCGGCGGCATCGCGGCGCTGATCGCGGTGCTGGCCATCATGATCATCCTGCTGGCCGTGCTGGCGCTGGTCGTGGTCGGCGCACTGAAGGGCTCCCCGTGGGGCACCTTCTCGATCGGCATGACGATCCCGATCGCCCTGTTCATGGGCTTCTACCTGCGTTACCTGCGCCCGGGCAAGATCATCGAGGTCTCGGTGATCGGCGTGGCGCTGCTGCTGCTGAGCATCGTGGCCGGCAGCTGGGTCGCCGATTCCGCGCTGGCCGGGATGTTCACGCTCTCCGGCAACCAGCTGACCTTCGCGCTGATCGCCTACGGGTTCATCGCCTCGGTGCTGCCGGTGTGGATGCTGCTGGCGCCGCGCGACTACCTGAGCACCTTCATGAAGGTCGGCGTCATCGTGCTGCTCGCGGTGTCGATCCTGATCGCGATGCCGATGATGAAGACCGAGGCGATCACCGACTTCGCGCTCAACGGGCAGGGCCCGGTGTTCTCGGGCTCGCTGTTCCCGTTCGTGTTCATCACGATCGCCTGCGGCGCGCTGTCCGGCTTCCACGCGCTGGTGGCCTCGGGCACCACGCCGAAGATGCTGGAGAAGGAGTCGCAGGTCCGGATCATCGGCTTCGGCGGGATGCTCACCGAGTCGTTCGTGGCGATCATGGCGCTGGCCGCGGCGTGCATCATCGAGCCGGGCCTGTTCTACGCGATGAACATGCCATCCGCGGTGCTCGGTGACACGCTGCAGTCGGCGTCGCAGGCGGTCGCCGGGATCGGCTTCCAGATCTCCCCGGAGGAGCTGGCGGCGGCCGCGGCCGCGGTGGACGAGAGCACGCTGGTCGGCCGCAGCGGCGGCGCACCGACCTTGGCCGTCGGGCTTTCCGAGGTGTTCTCGCAGGTCATCGGCGGCGACGCGATGAAGGCGTTCTGGTACCACTTCGCGGTGATGTTCGAGGCGCTGTTCATCCTGACCACTGTGGACGCCGGAACCCGGGTGGGCCGGTTCATGCTGCAGGACACCGTGGGCAACGTCTGGAAGCGCTTCGGCGACGTCAGCTGGAAGCCGGGCAACTGGATCGCCAGCGCGGTGATCGTCGGTTCCTGGGGCTACTTCCTGTGGGCCGGGGTGAACGACCCGCTGGGCGGCATCAACCAGCTGTTCCCGCTGTTCGGCATCGCCAACCAGCTGCTGGCGGCGGTGGCGCTGGCGGTGGCCACCACGATCCTGATCAAGACGGGCCGTGCGAAGTACGCGTGGGTGACGCTGATCCCGCTGGCCTGGGACGCGGCGGTGACGCTGGTCGCGAGCTGGCAGAAGATCTTCTCCGTCGATCCCAAGATCGGTTTCTTCGCCCAGCGCGCGGCGTACCAGGCGGCGCTGGACGCGGGCCAGACCAGCAAGGGCTCGGCGCACACGGTCGAGGAGATGCAGAAGGTCGTGGTCAACTCCACTGTGGACGGTGTGCTGAGCATCCTGTTCGCACTGCTGATCGTGATCGTGCTGCTGGACGCGGTCCGGGTGTGGATCAAGGCGCTGCGCGCGAGCGCGCCGCTGCCGGACACCGAAGTCCCGCACGTGGAGTCGGAGCTGTTCGCCCCGTCCGGGCTGATCCCGACGGCCGAGGAACGACAGATCCAGAAGGAGCTGGAGTCGGCCGGAAAGGCGGGAGCGGAAAAGGCCGGGGCGAACACATGACCGGCACGATCGTGGCCAGGCTGCGCGAGTCCGCTCGCACGGCCTGGCAGATCGTGCGCGGCGTGGTCGGCGAGAACGCCTACGAGCGCTACCTGGAACACCACCGCCGAAACCACCCGGACGAGCAACCGCTGCAGGAGCGGGAGTTCTGGCGACGCCACATCGACCGCCAAGACGCAACTCCCGGCTCCCGCTGCTGCTGACGAAAAACACGAAGGGCACGTTCGCCGAGTTGCTCGGTGAACGTGCCCTTCACTCATTCCCCGATCACTGACGGACTCGCCCAGCCCACGCGGCCCGAGATATGACTGCCCCAACTGAAGACACGCCGGGCTTCCTCCGCCGACGCCACACAATGACGTGCGGTCAAGGAGCGCGAAAAGATGCTCGACCAAGTTGCGTCACGTCCCGGTAGGTGGCGCAAGAGCAGCTAGTCAGGCGGCGGAGGCGGCGGAGGCCACATGGACGAACGGCGGGCGGGTCGCGATCCGCGATAGCAAGACTCCCGAGGCTGGTGTCCTGCTCTTCACCCGCGCCCAGGTCGACTCATGGATGAAACGCCTCAAGAACGGTGTATCCGACCAGTTCGGCTGAAGGCACACTGGTGTTCGGTTGCTCCGCGAGGTCTGGTCGGCGCCGCTCAACACGACCGTTCACGAAGACAGGTCCTTTCGGGCCACCGTGGCCCACGCTGCTGGGATCGCTGAATTGCCGTCGTCTCCGGCAGAGGCCAACAAGGTCCATCCGCTTGGCCATCTGATGGGCGGTTCAAGATCCGTTCGAGCTCTTGCTCCTTCGAAGTTCGCCGACGTCGTTCGGGGGAACAACGCCGAGTCACCGAAAATGGCTTGTGCAAAGATCGTGTCTTCGGTGGCCGCGTTCGTGAACAACGCTAGGCCTTCAAACCGCGCTCCGCTGAAGTCGGTGTCTTCAAGGCGGGCATTGTCGAACCTCGCCGGGCCGGCGAAGCGAGCACCTGTGAAGAGCGCGTCCATGATGCTGGCGTGGCTGAACAGCGCAGGACCTCGGAACGTTGCGCCGTGCAGCACGGCGTGGTCCATGCTGGCTCCGACAAAGTTCGCCGCACCGTCGAAGACCGCGCCGTCGAACATTGCCGAGCCTTCCAGAGTGGCGTTGCTGAACACCGCTGAGCGGACACGGCAGCCGCTGAAGTTCAAGTGGCGCAGCACTGCCCCAGCCAGGTAGAGGTCCGTGTCCGGCCAGAACTTGCTGTTGGTCGGCTTGCCGGAGCCGTCTTTGCTCAGGCGGAGATGGCTGCACAGGATGTGCTGGGCGGCGTGGCGCACGCGTCGTTCTTCGGCAAGCGTCTGTTTCAGCGTGGCCAGTTCCAGGCCCTCCGCTGGAACAGCTTCGTCGACTTCGGCCAGCGGCATGCGCAAGTAGGCGCACATCACTTCGACGATCGTCTGCCGGTGCGCGAGGTTGTCCTGGGCGAGTCGTTCCAGGGCGTAGAGGCCGCCAAGGCGTACCGCGGCTTTGTCCGAGCCAAGCTGTTCGATGGCGGCGCTGTAGAGCTCAGTGGTTCGTCGCTCCGCCGCGTCATGCTTGGTCTCCAAGAGCGCGAGTTCGTTCGTCCGCTGCCGCCTGGCAGCAAGGAGAAGAGCAGTCGCGCCGCCGACACCCGCGACGATGCTTATCGCGGTGCGGACGACCTCAAGTCGAGCTCGGTCCCCCGGGCTCTCGCTGCCGACCGTGCTGAGCAGGATCCAGCCCGAGGCCAGGCCGATCACCAGCAGCAAGGCGCCGCCTCCCCAAATAGCACGGGGAGACAGAGCTCGAAGTGCCGGAGTTCGTGGCGGCGTCGCGCGGTTGATCATGACGACATCATCGCGCTCGCGCTGCGATGTGCGGAGAGAATTCGGAATCCCGTGCCGGAGTGGGAGTTCCGGTGCTGTCGTTGTGGCTGGTCAGGTGCCGTGTGTACTTTGTGTTGCTATAGCAGCACAAAGTACACACGGGTCGGCCGGGCTCGTCCAGCGGTTCATCGCTACGAATCGCAGGACCGTTCCACCGGCTCCGAAGACCAGCAGTGCCGACAGTTCCAGCCACCTGTCCGGTGTCGTCGTTTGCACCAGGCACAGTCCCAGCGCCGTTGCCGCGTAGCAGACTCCGAATGCCGCCAGGCCTCGGAGCTGCGCCGACAGTCTGGAGCGCAGGGCCGCCCGGAAGTGGGCCGATCGATGTCATCGGGAATTGGGCGTGGTTCTGGAATCCGCGTGAAATGACCCGCCGCGGGAGGCGTGTGAGGGCTTTTCGCGCCGATGATTACGCGGTTCCGCCGAGTTGCATGCGGTCGGGCTGTCCTGGTTGCGGTTTCGGGTCCGGTGCCCGGAAGCTGGCGTTCTCGCCAGCTCAAGCGCGGTCGAGCGCAGCGCCAGCGGGAGTGATGTCCGATCGCGCCGATTCGGAACCCGGAACATGTCGTCACCCAACTCTGCGGAGCGCATCGCGGTCGCGCGATCCCGCACTGGTGCGCCAGCGTCGTCTCGATGGCCTGCTTCGTCGTTGCGGCGGGATGGCTGTACCTGGCCGGGCAGGGGATCACCGGGAAGCGCATCGGCGGCGTCACGGCGGCAGCCGTGTTCGTCACCAACCCGAACGTAGGTGCTCGGGCCGTGAGTCTTTTGGGTCGCTATAGCAGCCCAAAAGACTC
>NZ_JBFAKG010000158.1:0-14073 GCF_040655595.1 Saccharopolyspora sp. NPDC050389 | reverse complement strand
CCTCACCATGACCCACTGAACGCCGACCGCCACCTCACGGCCTGCGCTTCCCTTGCACACCACCAATATTTGATCATTACGGGACAGGTTTTAGCCGGAAGCACAGCCGGTTCTCGAACAGGCGTGGTGTGGCGTGGTCGCGAATGGCGTCGTGGTAACAGCGGTACCGGGTGTCGATGCTGGCCAGAGGGCGGACTGGGGCGCTTTCGGGTTCGCCCCCGGTGATTGCGGGCTCGGCGGTCGCAGAATCCAATGTCAGTGTGATCTCATCCAGAGGGACAGGCTCGGCGGGCAGCCAGCCGGGTGAGCTGATGACTCCGGTGTTCTCAAGTCCCGGGAGCCGGTGGTCGCGGTACAAAGACTCGGCGAGCACTGCGAGGTCGCGACGATGCCTGTCCAACGCCGAACGGATCTGACGCCATTCGTCCTGGTCACGTTCTACGTGCGGCTCAGTAGCCGCAGGTGTCGTGGCAAACGTGAGCGGTGCGGCCATGGGCACAGTCTGCTCGTGCTCGGATTGGACTGGACGCGGCTTGCGGAACCCGAGTTCATCCGCTGCGCAGTCGAACAGTTGCGCAAGAAGCCGACGGTAGAAAGGTTGTGGCCACACGACTTCACCACGTTCCCATCGACCAATGGTCTTGCGGGTGATCTGCGGGTAATTGCGGTACCGAGTGGCGGCGAGATTGGTCAGCTCGTCAGCCAGATCTTGCTGGGACAGCCCGGCGCGCTCGCGCAGGCCGATCAGCACGGTGTTTGGCATGCGGGCCTCGTCCCGGGACATGGGACCAACGATAGGGCTTGTGGTGCGTGCAGACCGGGAATGTCCCTCCAAAGTCCCCGATCTGGCCCAACTGTGGGCGCTTGGTGTGGTCGCTTTCGTCCTTGCTGGCTGGTGAACTCATCGCGGATACGTCCGAACAGGGTTCCCATGACCGAACCAACGTCAGTTTCACGGCTTCGAGGAGGCAGGATGAGTGACACCGGACCCAACACCTGGGCGCCGGAGCCCGACGAATACGCCTTGGTGCAAGACGAAATCCGCTGTGGGCCGAAGCTTTTCGCGTTGTGCGAGCTGGACCGTGACGAGACCGACTGGGAACTCGCCGAGGGGCGGGTGCTCGCCTGGGGCCTGGCTTTCTCCGATCATGCGGAACTTGTCAGCACGGACGGCCGAGGCCGTGGCAGCTTCCAATCCCCCGACCGTGCTGCCGAGATCTTCGCCCGCACAGCCGAAGTCCGTCTCGTCTACCCCTGACGTGGACGCCCAGGGTGTGAGTGCGTAACCGAGCTCCAGCCCGGTCACGCACTCACGTCACGCGTAAAGAGATTCAGGCGCGACGTTCGGGCCGGTGGCCCAGTCGGTGGGTTGGTCGGCGAGGCGGTGGCTGATCGTGCTGCCCGCCCGCAACCGCTCCAGGTCCACCGACACCTGCTCGTGCGGCGTGCCGGAGATGCTCACTCGTCGATGTATTGCAGCGCGAACCAGAACGCACGCAACGAGACTAGTGCCGCCAATACGCTGACCCCGAGGCAGATCCTGAACGCGACAGGGCAACGCTGCGCTATCTTCCCCGCACGATGCGTCGAGCGAGAGGCGACCATGACCGCCGAGACACCTGGCGGCGAGCCGTCGAAGGAGGCGTTTTCGCCTGCAGAAAGCCGCCTTCGGGCTGCCTTCGAACGGCGTGAACCGATCCAACTCGAAGGCGAGACCGTACGAGCGGAGATCATCGCAGAGCTCGTCACCTCCGCTCCGGACGAAGGGCGGCGCCGCTCGCTGGAGTTGACAGGTGCGCGCGTCGTCGGCGATCTAGATCTGTCCGATTGCGCCGTTCATGTCCCTATCGCCCTACAAGACTGCCGATTCGACGGTGAGGTTCTGCTCAGCGACACCCGCGCCGCCCGGATCCACCTGGAGGACTGCGAGGTCGGCGCGATCCACGCTGCCCGTCTCCGTTGCGAGGGACCCCTGTGGCTGTGTGGTTTGCGCGAAGTTGTGTTCGTCGACCTCGAAGACGCGCGGATCGCGGGTGATCTCGTCATGGTGGGGAGCCGAATTCACAACGACGACAACGCCGTGAATCTCATGGGCGCGCAGATCGACGGCGACCTCATCGCATCGGGGATAGACCTGGCGGGCACTCTCTTCATGGCGGGTGCTGTCGTGACGGGGTTCTTCGCCCTCGATGAGGCGAAGCTGAGCAACCCAGGCGGGATGACGGTCTTCGCCAAAGTCGCCAGCATTGGGCGTGACGTGTTCGCGGAGTCCATGCACAGCGACGGCGAACTTCACTTCACCGGCGCGCGTGTCGGGGGCGAATTCCAGCTCACGAAGGCGGAGATCAAGGAACCCGGCGACCGCGCGCTCACCCTGCTTTTAGCCGAGGTCCGCGGATCCGTGTACGCGTGGGACGGGTTCTGCTGTGAAGGGAGTCTGGACATCCGCCACGCCACGGTCTCCGGGCAGCTGCGGTTCGACGAAGCCAAGATCTCCCAGCCGTCGGAAATCGCGATCTTTCTCGACTGGTCGGAGGTTGCGGGTGGAGTCGAGGCGCTGGGACGTGTCGAAGTCACAGGGGCGGTCAACCTCGTCGGCACCCGCATCGGTGGTGCCTTCCGTTTTTGCAACGCTGAAGTCCACGGGCGAAGTGATTTCGCCATCAACGCGTTCGGCGCCTCGTTCGGCACCGGATTCCGGCTGGAGAGCGGAACCCGCGTTACAGAGAAGGTGTCGCTGGCCAACTGCACCATCAGCGGTGATGTCATTCTCGACAAGATCGACGCCGTCGCGGTCGACCTGGCCAAGTGCACGGTCAGCGGCCACGTTTCGTTCACTGCGGGGAAGTTGACGAACTCCGGCGCGACGGTACTGAACATCGGGAACTGCGACATCTCCGGTGATGTGTTCCTCGACGAGATGCACGTGGTCGGCGGGCTGCGGATGACCGGCAACAAGGTGGGCGGTGACCTGGATCTGCAGGGTTCGTCGCTGACCGGCCCGGGGCGGGGCGAGTACGTCGGCTACTTCGCCGACACGACGGTCGGGGGCACCCTCTGGGCCAACGACGGGTTCAAGTGCTCCGGTGCGCTGAGGATGGTCAACCTGGTCGCCTCGTTCGTCACCTTCCGCGGTGCCGAGTTGATCGCACCTGGCGATGTTGCGCTGAACTGCTCGAACCTGACCCTGGATAACCTGGTGCTGGCCGACGTCACCGTTGACGGGGGCGTTGCGGTCGTGTCTTCCGCGATCGGCCACGTCCTGCGGTTCACGTCCGCCTCCGTGACCGGTGGTGCGCGGAGGACCGATCCGGAGGAAGTCGGCTCGTTCTCCCTGGACCTGGTCGGGACGACGGTCGGCCGCCGATTGAACCTGACCGAGAGCCGGTTCGATCACAAGGTCATCTTGACCGATGCCAGCGTTGGTCAGGACATCCGGCTCGACGACGCCGTTCTGGGAGGCACCGGTGGCTGCGCGCTGGACGGTGCGCGGTTGACGGCCGCGGTGCTTCGGCTGCTGCCGGCAGCGGTTCCCAACGGTTCTGTGCACCTTGCCAACGCCCAGGTCGAGCTGCTTCTCGATCGCGCCGACGCGTGGCCGCGCGGCACCGAAATCGACCTCGCAGGGTTCGCCTACGCCCGCCTCGGGAGTGGAATGACGCTGCACGAACGGCTTGCCTGGTTGGAGGCTGCCACGCCGCAACTTGAGCCTGGCCCGTACGAGAAGTTGGCCACCTGCCTGACTGCCGCGGGCAACGACGACGACGCGCGGATGGTCCGTCTCGCCGCGATCCGCCGCTCGTACAAGGAGCGCGGGAGCCGGAAGCCCGCTCAGCGCTTGCTGCCTCGGCTGCTGGACTGGCTCGGCTATCTGTTCCGCCGGCTGTGGGGTGCGCTGCAAGATTCCGTCCTGGGCTACGGCTACCGGCCGATGCGAGCCGTGGTGCTATTCGTCGTCATGTGGTTGGCAGGTGGCGCTGCCTTCGCGTTGGGCAGTGGGCCGTGCCTGCGCTCCGGAATTCCGGAGCCGGGGCCTTGCCCGGTCAAGCTCGACGAGCATCCCACCTGGGATGCATTCCTCTACGCTCTGGATCTGTTGATTCCGCTGATCGACCTGGGACACGAGAAGGCTTGGGATGTCGTCGGGCCGTCCAAGGCCGTGATGTGGCTGTTGACCGTGTCCGGGTGGGTGCTGGCCACCGCGATCATCTCGGCGGCCAGTCGAACCCTCCGTCGGAACTGGTGATCAGCCCGCCGCGCAAGGAGAAGCGCGCACGGCATCCGGCCCGGTGGACCAGTCGGTGGGCCGGTCGGCGAGGCGGTGGTCGACCGTGTCGCCCCGACCGCAGCCGTTCCAGGTCCACCGCCACCGGCCGTGGGGCTAGGAGAAGATCACCGAAGAAGGCCGAGAGCAGTTGCGCGTCCTCGGTTTCACCGTCTGTTCGTCATCACCAGACCCGCCTTTCCACATTCGTTCAGGAGACGTCGAGGGTCCTGTTCGCGTACGCGGTCGCGGCGGGGCCGAACTGGAGGACCACGTGCCCGGCGGCCGAGTGGACGTCCCGCCAAAGTCGTTGCAGCGGGCTGTGCACGCTGTGGCCGCCGGTGCCCGATGCGCGGAACAGCCGATCCACCGCGCCGACGAGGAGATCCGCCACGAACGCGCAGTCGCGCTGGTTGCGGGCGGTTTCCGCAGGAGTGATCTCCGGCCCTAGATCGGCGACCGCGGCGACCCGCTCCAGCAGTAGCTGCGCGGCGTCGATCTCGCCGGAGGACCGGGCCAGCGTCTCCTCGTAGAACGCCCGGCCGGGGCCTGGGCCGGGCGCCTTCGCCGCGGCGCGGATCTTTTCCTCGGCGTACGCCGACCAATGCTGCAACGCGCCTCGCGCGGCCCCGAGGATGGGCAGGGTGAAGAAGAGCCCGTTCACCGCCGTCAGCGGCACCGCGTGGCAGCGGGAATCGAGCCCGGGCGCGCGACCTTCGTGCAGATTCCTGGCCGGCACGCTCAACGCCTCCGGCACGAAGACGTCCTCGGCGATCAGGGTGTTGCTCCCGGTCGCCCGCATCCCGATGTCCGCCCAGGTGTGCTCGATGCGGTACGCGGCGCGGGGAAGCGCGAACAGCCGCGGTTCCGGGCCGGCGTCGCCGGGCACCAGGCCGAGGACGAGCGCCCAGTCGGAGTGGTCGACGGCGCTGATGTAGGACCACACGCCGGACAGCCGCCACCCGTCGCCTTCCGGTTTCGCCTTGCCCCGGGGCGAAATCGCGCCGACCACCAGTGCGTCGGGCCCGTGCTGCCAGATCTCCTTGCGGCCTTCGGCCGGCAGATAGGAGGCCATTCTCGCCAGGCTCGCGGCGATCGAGGCGCACCACGCCGTCGCCGGGCATTGCTCGCCGATGGCGCGGACCGCGGCGCTCAACTCCGTGAAAGTGCCGTTGTTTCCGCCGTGTTCGGCCGGCACGAAATGGCGGGCGAATCCGGCGCTCACGACCGACTGCAGCACTTGCGGGTCCAGCAATCGGTTCTGTTCCGCGCGGTCGGCGTGCTGGGCCGCGAGCGCCGCGACTTCCTCCGCAGCGCGGGTCATCCCGGCGTTCGACGGGAATTGGTCGGGCATCGAGTCGCCTCCTTCGCTTGCCGCCGATATTGGGACGGATCGATCGCGCACAGCTGGAACGCCACTAGAGTCGATGCCGTCGGATTCAACTTTCGGAACTCGATGACATGCGAAAGTAGTAGAAAGCTGCGCCGAGCGGCCGCCACTGGCCGCAGCAGAGCTCGTCGCACCGCCTCTGACCTGGTTGTTACTGCTCGTTGTTGGCTTCCACTTGAGCCAGCCTTGAGGATCGCTTTGTCATCGACGACGCCCTCATGGTTTCACCCTGTAGTGTGAATTGCGATGATAGATTCGTGGTGTGACGGTCGTAACGAGCGAAAGGTCCAAGAGTATGCCGGCCGAGGCCTTTTGGGGGAAACAATGGGCCGTTTGGGGTATGCCGCGCCGCCGGATGACGGCTCACGTTTGGACTAGGGGACCAGGCGTGCAGGTGCACATGATCCCGTGAAATCTGGGTAAGAAACGGTTCGAGTGCCGCGCCAAATCCGTTGGCGACTTCTCGGCTGGTTGAATGCGGGAAAGGGGGGCTTCGCGCTGCGCTTTTCCGGTGTGGATAACGCCCGGAAGCGACGCGCGCGGAGCGCGGTCGGACAGGTCTGATTTCCGCTGATCGATGTGCGATCGGCGGGAAATGCCAGCCATTGCTGAGATGGTCGGTCCGAAAGTTCAGTACTTTATTCAGCTCTAGTCGGATAGGCGACTGAGAATGCAGTCATTAGAAATCAACGTGTTGGGACCGTTAACGGTTCGACTGGGGAGTGCCTCGATCGTACCCACGGCAGGAAAGCCAAGGCAAATCCTTGCGCTGCTGGCATTGCGGTGCGGTCGAGTGGTGCCTGTTTCGACCCTGATGGAAGAGGTCTGGGGAGACGCGATTCCGCGTAGCGGGGCGACCACGCTGCAGACCTACGTCCTGCAGTTGCGCCGGCTGATCGCCGAATCGCTGCCATCGGATTGCTCGTGGACGTCCAAGGATCTGCTCGCCACGAGCTACAACGGCTACCAGCTGACGGCGACGCCGTGTTCGTTCGACCTCGTCGAATTCGACCGGCTCGCGGTCAGCGGCGACGCGGCGCTGGAGAAGTGCGACCCGGCGGCCGCCTCGAAGTTCCTGACGCAGGCGATGGACCTGTGGCGCGGGCAGGCGCTGATGGACGTGCCGATGGGCCGGATGCTGGCGATGGAGGTCATCGGCATCGAGGAGGCCCGCTCGCGGGTGCACCAGCAGCGCATCATCGCCGACCTCTACCTCGGCAAGCACGCGATGCTCATACCCGAACTGCGCAAGCTGGTGGCGGAGAACCCCACCGACGAGAACATCTCCGCGCTGCTGATGATCGCCTTCCAGCGCTCGGGGTCGGCGCCGCGGGCGCTGCAGGTGTTCCGGGATCTGCGCCAGGCGCTGATCCGGGAGCTGGGCGTCGAACCGTCCGGCCGCCTGCAGAGGCTGCACCAGGCGTTGCTCTCCAACGCCGCTGACATCCCGCTGCGGTCGATCTTCGTGACCGAGCAGCGCCTGGCCGAGACGGTCTGAGATACCTAAAGATACCTGGGAGTTTGCCTTGTCAGCTTCAGCGACAACGACGGCCCGGCCCGAGCTGGCGGAGGTGGCCGACGGCGTCTTCGCCTACGTCCAGCCGGCCGGCGGCTGGTGCGTGAACAACGCCGGCGTCCTCGTCTCCGGTGGTTCGGCCGCGCTGGTGGACACCGTGGCGACCGAGGCCCGCGCCCGCCGACTGCGCGAACAGGTCCTCGCAGTCGCCGAGCGGCCCCCGTTCGCGGTGGTCAACACGCATTCGCACGGCGACCACACCTTCGGCAACTTCGTCTTCCCGGAGGCGGTGGTGTTCGCGCACCGGGAGACCCGCCGCGAGATGCGCCTGGCGGGCCTGCACCTCACCGAGCTGTGGCCGGAGGTGGAGTGGGGCGGCATCGAGCTGGCCCTGCCGACCGCGACCTACCAGGACGGCATGACGCTGCAGGTGGGTGAGCTCAGCGCCGAGCTCGTGCACGTCGGCCTGGCGCACAGCACCAACGACACCGTGGTGTGGGTGCCGGAGCGGCGCGTGCTGTTCACCGGCGACATCGTGATGTCCGGCGTGACCCCGTTCTGCCCGCTGGGCTCGGTTTCCGGCTCGCTGCGGGCGATCGAGCGGCTGCGCGCCTTCGAACCGGTCACCGTGATAGCCGGGCACGGCCCGGTCGGCGGCCCGGAGGTGCTGGACGGCACCGAGAAGTACCTGCGGTGGGTCCAGGAACTGGCCCGGGACGGCGTGGCCGCCGGGCTGACCCCGGCCGAGGTCGCGCGCGAGGCGGAGCTGGGCGAGTTCGCCGGGTTCCTGGAGCCGGAGCGGCTGATCCCGAACCTGCACCGGGCCTTCGCCGAGGAGCGGCTGACGACCCACGGCGAGGCGCTGGACATGGCCGCCGCCATCCAGGAGATGGGCGTCGTCTTCCAGGAGATGGTCGAGTACCACGGCGGAGCGCTGGTCTGCCACGCCTGAATCTCCTTGCCCCAGAACGAAGAAGTCTTTTCGGAGGAATCACCGATGACCAGCACGGCCACCGTCACCGAGCTCTACGCAGCCGTCCAGCTGCATTACGCCCGCCAGGTCCAGCTGCTCGACGGCTGCCGGTTCGAGGAGTACGCCGGGACGTTCACCGCCGACGGCGAGTTCCAGCACACGCCCGGGCAGCCTGCCGCCCACGGCCACGACGGGATCACGGCCGAACTCACGCGGTTCAACAAACGGTTCGAGAACGACCCGGTGCAACGGCGGCACTGGTTCAACATGATCGACGTGCGGCCGCGGGAGGACGGCTTATTAGATACGACCTTCTACGCTCTGGTCCTCACCACGAGGCCGGGTGTGAAGGAGCCCGTGGTCGGCCCCAGCTGCCTGGTGCGCGACGTGCTGGTGCTCGAAGACGGTGAGCTGCGCAACCGCTCCCGCCAGGTGCACCACGACCAGATGAGCTGATCCGCCGGTTCGCGTCGAAGCCCCGGAAACCGTTGCAGCGGAACGGTTTCCGGGGCTTCTTCTGGTTCGCCTGGGAACGGTCGCCCGGGTGCCCGGCCTTGCGACCGCGGATGGCTCCTGCTAATCTTCCGGTGCGCCCCGGATGGGCCTACGCATGGAGGTAGCGGCTTCTAAGCCACCTTTGAGTTGCGACACGATTCTGCGTGTCTCACACCTGGTTTCGTCTTATTGCGGTGAATCGCCTGCGGTATGACGTCTCTCTTCAGCGTTCTGGCCTGCGGGGCTCTTTTCGTGTCGGCTCTTGGTGGTGCTCGTCCTCCGATCAACTGATCAACTTGGGAAGGACTGCATGACCGACGAACAGACCGACGACTACGCCAACTTCGACGCCAACGCGTTCAACCGGCAGGTCGTCGAGGAATTCCGGCAGAACAACGGCAAGCTCAGCGGCTGGATGGAGGGCTGGTCGCTGGTCGTGCTGACCACGATCGGCGCCAAGACCGGCCGGCGCCGCGAGGGCCCGGTGGGCTACTTCGAGGTCGATGGGCAGTCACTGGTCGTCGCGTCGGCGATGGGTAGCCCGAAGAACCCGGCCTGGTACCATAACATCCGGAAGAACCCGCAGGTCACGGTCGAGACCGGCACCGAGACCTACGAGGCGATCGCGACCATCACGACCGGCGCCGAGCGCGATGCGCTGTTCGCCGGGGTCGTCGCGCAGGACGCGGGCATGGGCGAGTACCAGGAGAAGACCACCCGGGTGCTGCCGGTGGTGACCCTGCGCCGGATCGACGCCGAGCCGATCGCCGGGGCGGAACCGGCGGTGGAGTCCGCGGAGTCCACATCGGATTCCGGGGCCGACCGGGTGCGCGGGATGGGTGATTTCCTGGTGGAGGGCCACGATTGGATCCGGAAGGAACTAATCGAGCTCCGCGCCCAGGTGGACGAGATCATCGCGGGCGGTGCCGACGACGCCGCGCTGGAGCGTGCGAAGCCCAGCCTGGCGGAGCAGATGCGCACGCACTGCCTGGAGTTCTGCGCGGCCGTGAAGCAGCACCACATGGGCGAGGACATGGGCGCCTTCCCGATGCTGGCCCAGCAGTACCCCGAACTCGCCCCGGAGCTGGAGAAGCTGGGCGAGGAGCACAAGGTCGTGGCGCGGCTGCAGGACGAGATCCGGCAGCTCGTGGAGGGCTACGTGCCGGGCAAGAGCGACCCGGTGCAGCTGCGGGAGCGGCTGGAAGTCCTGGCGTCCGAACTCGAGGAGCACTTCGCCTACGAGGAGAAGACGGTCGTCGCCGCGCTCAACACGATGGGCCCGGCGCCGAACATCCCGTGAGCAAAGAAAGATCGCGGGTGGTTCCGAACCCGGAACCACCCGCGATCGGCTTCGTCAGCCGGCGATTTCCGCGGCGATGCGGTCGATGATCTCGGCCGGGCTCGGCTGGGCGGCCATCTCGGCGCGCACCTCCGCCGCTTCCTGGCGGAAGGATTCCTCGGCGAGCAGCCGCTCGGCGAGATCCCGGATGGCAGCGGGATCCAGTGTGGACGGATCGGCGGCCAGGCCGACCTTGCGGTCGACCACGCGCTGCGCGCACAGCTCGTTGTCCGCGCCGCCCGGCACGATCAGCTGAGGCACGCCGTAGTGCAGCGCGGAGGCCGTGGTGCCGGAGCCGCCGTGGTGCACGATCAACGCGCAATCCCGCAGAATCCCGGACAGCGGCACGAATCCCGCCGGGTGCACGTTCTCCGGCAGCGGCTCGAACTGCGACAGATCCGTCTCCGCGTCGGCGAGCACGATGTCGGCGTCCAGCTCGGCCAGCGCCTGGATCAGCGTGCCGAGCCCGCCGCCGCCCGGCAGCAGCGGCGCGACCGTGCCGAGCGTCAGGCAGATCCGCGGCCGCTGCGGGCGGCGCATCGCCCAGGATGGCAGCAGCGCGCCGCCGTTGAACGGGACGTACCGCATCGGCAGCCACGGCACGCCATCGACCGCGTCCGGCTCCTCGCCGGCCAGGCCGCCGAGGCTGGGCGCGCGCGGATCGATGCGCGCCAGCAGGTGCGGTTTCCGGTCGCTCAGGCCCAGTTCGTCGCGCAACGCCCGGACCACCGGGGCGTCGTCGGGCACGATTCCCATGCGCGCGTTGAGGTTCTTCGCATCCCGCAACGCCTCGTCGCGCATCGACCAGGACACCCGGTTGCCGACCTCCAAGGAGGCAACGCCCAGCGCGGTCGCGGCCAGCTTGCCTGCCGCGTGGTCCGAGCAGTAGACGACCAGGTCGGCGTCGAACTCGCGGCCGGCGGCGATGGTGCCGCCGGTCATGGCCAGCGTGAACAGCTCGAACGGCCGCATCCCGCGGACCAGGTCCCAGTAGCCCGGCGGGACGGCGTCGTCATCGGCACCGGCCTCGCCCGCCGCGCCGGCCACCAGGTCCTCCCCGACGTCCCGGGCGGGGAACACGTCGGTCACCGGCAGCCCGGACTCCGCCGCCACCTTGGTCATGTAGGCGGTGGTGGCCAGCAGCACCTCGTGGCCCGCCGCCCGCGCCGCCCACGCCAGGGGAACCAGCGGCAGCATCAGCCCGTAGCCGGGGGCCGCAGGGAACAGGATTCGCATATCCGTTTCCTTTCCAGCAGGGTCGATCAGCGGATCTTCTGGATGCTGCGGTAGGTGGCCTCGATGAGCCGGCGAATCCGCGGGTCCATGCTGCCCATCACCTCGGAACCGGCGTTCGGGATGTAGGCGAACGCGAGGTCGTGCGCCGGATCGGCGAACGCGAACACGCCGTTCGCGCCGCTGAAGCCGAAGGCGCTGCCCAGCCCCGCCGACGCCGGGAACACCGGGCTGTCGGGCACCTGCACGCCCAGCCCCCAGGTGCACGGCGAGAGCATGACGAGGCAATCGCCGGTGGAGTGCACCTCGCGCATCTGCTCGGTGATCTCCGGGCTGGTCAGCCGGAAGCAGTCGACCTCACCGATGAACGAGGCGAAGTACCTGGCCAGCGACTGCGCGCTGGCCAGCCCGCCGTAGGAGGGCTCCTCCACCGTCGGGTCGGCGGGATCCTGCGACATGCTGGCCATCGTGGCGCGGTAGGTCAGCGTGGCCGCGTCGCGCAGCTCCTCGATCTCGCCCGGATCGGCGCCGGCCATCAGTTCCTCGGCCTTGCACTCGATCATGGTGGCCAGGTGCGCCGTGTCCGGGTTGGGCAGGCCGATGTAGCAGTCCAGGCCCAGCGGGTTGGCGATCTCCTTGGCGAAGAACTGCCCGACGGTGAGCCCGGTGCGGCGCCGGATCAGCTCGCTGATCAGGTGCCCGTAGGTGGTGGCGTGGTACCCGTGCGCGGTGTCCGGTTCCCACTCCGGCCGGGCGGCCTGCAGCGCCGCCACGATCGGGGCGTGCGCCCGCAGCTTGTCGTTGGTGATCGGGTCGTGGTCCAGGCACACCACCCCGGAACGCTGGCTGAGCACCATGCGCAGCGTGATCTCGTGCTTGCCGCCTGCGGCGAACTCGGGCCAGTGCTCGGCGATCGGGGCGTCCAGGTCGAGCACCCCGCGGTCGACCAGCAGCAGCGCCGCGCCCGTGACCAACGACTTCGTCGGGGAGGCGAGCACGCCCAAGGTGTCCGCCCGCCACGGATCGGCCCGGTCCGCATCGGCGTACCCGCCCCACAGGTCCACCACCGGCCGGCCGCGGTGGTACACGCACACCGCGGCACCCACTTCCGCGCCGGTGGCGAAATTCGCCCGGAAAGCCAGGTTCACCTCGGCGAAGGGATGGGTGGCCACCCCTCCCCGCGGGAATTCGTTCACTGCGTCATACCCCCATGCCCGAGCTTGCTCATACTGCGATGATCCGGTTGCGACTCGGGACTCGCTCAAATCTGGGTACTGCGGCGCTCGCGACGAAAAGTAATGTGGCGCAAGAGGGTTAACCAACGGGCTGGTCTTCTGGCAGTCTCCTCGCCATGCGATTATGCGGAAAACCCTTGTTTCGCGGAGGATACGCGGTGTTCCCGCGCGGGTGGTGGCCGAATGTTCGCTGACACAGCCGATTTCCACGCCTGGTTCCAGGACCGGTGCCGCGCGCAGGACTACCGGACGAAGAAGGTGTCGCTGGACGAACTCGACGGCTGGCACACCGATCCGGACTCCGGGAACCTCGTGCACCGCACCGGGAAGTTCTTCACCATCGAAGGCCTGGACGTGAGCCGGTCCGGTCGCGAGGTCGAGGCCTGGCGTCAGCCGATCATCGTGCAGGCGGAGCAGGGCGTGCTCGGCATCCTGGTCAAGGAGTTCGGTGGTGTGCCGCACTGCCTGCTGCAGATCAAGATGGAGCCGGGCAACATCAACGGCTTCCAACTCTCGCCGACCGTGCAGGCCACGCGGAGCAACTTCACCGGCGTGCACGGCGGCAAGGCGGTGCCGTACCTGGAGTACTTCACCGCGCCGCGCCCCGGCCGGATCGTGTCCGACGTGCTGCAGTCGGAGCAGGCGTCCTGGTTCCTCGCCAAGCGCAACCGGAACATGATCGTGCAGGTCGAGGACGACGTCCCGGTGCTGGACGACTTCTGCTGGCTGAGCTTCGTGCAGATCGCCGAGCTGCTGCGGGTGCCGGATCTGATCAACATGGATACCCGCACCGTGCTCTCCGGCGCGGCGGTGCAACGCGTCCGCGGCACCGATCCGGCCGCCGACACCTTCCACGGCGCGCTGACCCGGTCCTGGGCGCGGGACGGTGCTTCGCTGCACGCCACGGTGGAACTGCTCAGCTGGTTCACCGAGGCGAAGGGCCGTTGCACGCTCACCCGGCAGCTGATCCCGCTGTCCAAAGTGGATGGCTGGTCCTGGCGGGACGGGACGATCTGCCACGACCGGGACCAGCACTTCGCGGTCATCGGCGTGGACGTGCAGGCCAGCAACCGCGAGGTGACCGGCTGGCAGCAGCCGATGTTCGAGCCGCGCAGCCGCGGCGTGATCGCCTTCCTCACCAGGCGCATCGACGGCGTGCTGCACCTGCTGGTGCAGGCGCGGACCGAGACCGGCGCGTTCGACGGCGTCGAGATGGCCCCGACGGTGCAGTGCCAGCCGGAGAACTACCGGTTCGTGCCCGCCGACCGCAAGCCGCTGTTCCTGGACGAGGTCCTCGGCGCGCGACCAGAGCGCATCCGGTTCGACAGCATCCACTCCGAGGAGGGCGGGCGCTTCTACCACGCGCAGAACCGCTACCTGCTGGTGGAGGTCGAGGACGACTTCCCGCTGGAGGTGCCGGAGAACTACACGTGGATCACGCTGCGCCAGCTCACCGAGTTCGTCCGTTACGGCAACCACCTCAACGTGGAGGCCCGGAGCCTGCTGACGTTTTTCCGCTTCTACCAGGAGGACGACCGATGACACCCCCTGTGTCAACCTCTAGATCAAGATCAGGCCGCGACCTGTTGTTCGGCGTCCGGTCGGGCGCCGCCGTGCAGGGCGGGGTC
>NZ_JBFAKG010000157.1:0-14337 GCF_040655595.1 Saccharopolyspora sp. NPDC050389 | reverse complement strand
GTGTCGTTGTCGGCGCCGCCGGTCGAGGAGATCAAGGTCGGCACGCAGATCCTGCAGTCGCTGAACCTGCGGCCGCGGAAGCTGGAGATCGTGTCCTGCCCGTCGTGCGGCCGGGCGCAGGTGGACGTGTACAAGCTGGCCGAGGAGGTCACCGCCGGGCTCGAGGGCATGGAGGTGCCGCTGCGGGTCGCGGTGATGGGCTGCGTGGTCAACGGGCCGGGCGAGGCCCGGGAGGCCGACCTCGGAGTGGCCTCGGGCAACGGCAAGGGCCAGATCTTCGTCAAGGGCGAGGTGATCAAGACGGTGCCGGAGCACCAGATCGTCGAAACCCTGATCGAGGAAGCCCTCCGGATCGCAGAGGGCATGGAAGCCGTGCCCGGCTCCGCTCCGGTGGTCATGTCGTGACCGCCGTCGCTCCCGGTCCCACCGTGAAGGCCGTGGATCGGATCGTGATCCGGTTTGCGGGCGACTCCGGCGACGGCATGCAGCTGACCGGAGACCGCTTCACCTCCGAGGCCGCCACCTTCGGCAACGACCTCGCCACCCTACCCGACTTCCCCGCCGAAATCCGCGCCCCACAAGGCACTCTACCTGGCGTTTCCAGCTTCCAACTACACTTCGCCGACTACGACATCCTCACCCCCGGCGACCGCCCCGACGTACTCGTCGCGATGAACCCCGCCGCGCTCAAGGCCAACATCGCCGACCTGCCCGCCGGCGGCATCCTCATCGTCAACACCGATGAGTTCACCAAGCGCAACCTGGCAAAGGTCGACTACACCAGCAATCCCCTGGAAGACCAGTCACTGGCCTCCTACCAGGTACACCAGGTCGCGATGGCCAGCATCACCCGCGCCGCACTCGAACCCACCGGCCTGTCGAAAAGGGACGCCGAACGCGCGAAGAACATGTTCGCCCTCGGCCTGCTGTCCTGGATGTACAACCGGGAAACAGTCGGCACTGAGCGGTTCCTGCGCGATAAGTTCGCCAAGAATCCCGCCATCGCCGAGGCCAACATCCTCGCCTTCCACACCGGCTGGAACTACGGCGAGACCACCGAGTCGTTCGCGGTGACCTACCTGGTTGCCCCGGCCAAGCTCGCCGCCGGCACCTACCGGCAGATCAATGGCAACACCGCGCTCGCCTACGGCATCGTCGCGGCCGGCCAGTGCGCCAAACGCCCTGTGTTCCTGGGGACCTACCCCATCACTCCCGCCTCGGACGTGCTGCACGAGTTGGCCAAGCACAAGAACTTCGACGTCACCACCTTCCAGGCCGAGGACGAGATCGCAGGGATCGGCGCCGCCCTGGGAGCCTCCTTCGGCGGCGCACTCGGCGTGACCTCCACCTCTGGCCCGGGCATCGCGCTGAAGTCCGAGACCATCGGCCTGGCGGTGATGACCGAGATGCCACTGGTCGTGCTGGACATCCAGCGCGGCGGCCCCTCCACAGGTCTGCCCACCAAGACCGAGCAGGCCGACCTGCTGCAAGCCATGTTCGGCCGCAACGGCGAGGCCCCGGTCCCGATCATCGCCCCACGCTCCCCCGCGGACTGCTTCCAGGCGGCGCTGGACGCGACTCGGATCGCGTTGACCTACCGCACCCCGGTGCTGCTGCTGTCGGACGGCTACATCGCTAACGGCTCCGAGCCGTGGCTGATCCCCGACATCGAAGATCTCCCGGACCTGTCGGTGGAGTTCGCGACCGAGCCGAACGCCACCGACGGGTCCGGCGAGTTCTGGCCCTACCTACGTGACCCGCAGACCCTGGCGCGGCCGTGGGCGGTGCCGGGCACGCCCGGACTGGAGCACCGGATCGGTGGTCTGGAGAAGGCCGACCGGACCGGCAACATCTCCTACGCCCCGGACAACCACGACAAGATGGTCCGACTGCGCCAGGCCAAGGTCGACGGCATCGACGTGCCCGACGCCGAGGTCGACGACCCGTCGGGCAACGCCCGGGCACTGGTGCTGGGGTGGGGGTCGAGTTTCGGACCGATCGGCGCGGCGTGTCGGCGGGTCCGCGGGCTGGGGATGGACATCGCGCACGTCCATCTGCGCAATCTCAACCCGTTCCCGCGCAACCTGGGTGAGGTGCTGAGTCGTTACGACAAGGTTGTAGTGCCGGAGATGAATCTGGGTCAGCTGGTGATGCTGGTCCGCGCGAAGTTCCTGGTGGACGCGGTGTCGTACACCAAGGTCGCGGGTCTGCCGTTCAAGGCCGAGGAGTTGCAGGACGTCTTCGTTGACCTCGTGAAGGGACTGGATGCTGCATGACCGGCATCGACCTGGGCCTGCCGGCACTGGGCGGCCTGGCGGCCGTGCCCACCTTCTACGGCAAGCAGTCCGCCAAGGACTTCAAGACCGACCAGGAAGTCCGCTGGTGTCCTGGCTGCGGTGACTACGCCGTGCTCGCCGCCGTGCAGTCGTTCCTGCCGGAGCTGGGGCTCAAGCGCGAGAACATCGTGTTCATCTCGGGTATCGGCTGCTCCAGTCGCTTCCCGTACTACATGAACGCTTACGGCATGCACTCCATCCACGGGCGCGCCCCGGCGATCGCAAGCGGTCTGGCCATCAGCCGGGAGGACCTGTCGGTATGGGTGGTCACCGGTGACGGCGACGCGTTGTCGATCGGCGGCAACCACCTGATCCACGCCCTGCGCCGCAACGTGAACCTGAACATTCTGCTGTTCAACAACCAGATCTACGGTCTGACCAAGGGGCAATACTCGCCCACCTCGGAAGAAGGCAAGGTCACCAAGTCGACCCCGATGGGTTCGCTGGATCATCCGTTCAACCCGATCTCGCTGGCTCTGGGCGCGGAGGCGACCTTCGTCGGGCGGGCACTGGACTCCGATCGTAAGCAGTTGACGGAGGTGCTACGGGCGGCTGCTGAGCACCGGGGCTCGGCGCTGGTGGAGATCTACCAGAACTGCCCGATCTTCAACGACGGCGCCTTCGAACTGGCCAAACAACAACCCGTCGCGTTGCGCCACGGCGAACCCATCCGCGACGGTAACAAGATCCTCACCCGCCAATCGGATGGCACACTCGCCTTCACCACCGACGGCGAGCCTGTCATCCACGACACGACAATCCCCGACCCGTCCTACGCGTTCCAACTGTCCCGACTGGACCGAACACTGACCGGTGTCTTCCGCTGCGTCGACCGGCCGGTCTACGACGACCTGGCCCGCGCACAGGTGAACGCCACCAAAAACCGACCGCCGGACCTGGCGAGCTTGCTGGCAGGACGCGACACCTGGCAGGTCTCCCCATGATCCAGCGTCCTCATCCTCGGCTCGACCGGGTCCATCGGCACCCAGGCGCTGGACATAATCGCGGCGAACCCGGATACGTTCCACGTTGCGGGACTGGCCGCAGTGGCAATGCCGAACTCCTCGCCGCGCAGGCGGTCAGGTTCGGCGTTCGCATCATCGCGGTCAAGACCGAGGCAGCGCAGGAACGCCGCGCCCTGGGTTACATGGGCAACGTCCTCACCGGACTCGATGAGACGTCCGAACTGCTCAACACTACTCCGGCCGACGCCATGCTGAACGCGATACCCGGCACGCAAGGGCTCGACCCCACGCTGCACACGTTAGCAGCCTGCGCACAACTGGCTCTAGCGAACAAAAAATCCTGGTGGCCGGCGGCCAGCTGGTGCAAGCTGCGGCCTCACCCGGTCGGCTGGTGCCGGTCAACTCCGACGTGCTGACCGAGTCCGGAGGCCGCGTTTCGCGGCAAGAACGCGTCGGCCTGGCCGGTGTGACCGTACGGAACGCTCTGGCACACCCGCCCGGGGCAGGGGCCGCTCGTGAACTTTGTCCGTCGGTGACTTGCGCAGCGACGGTTTCCACGCTCGGGTCGGGGTCTTCCACTCCATCTCCCCCTACGACGACGTGACGCCCGGCACCACCGGTTCCGGCATCACCGTGCATGGCGAGGGCGCCGACATTGTCCCAACAGGACCGGACCGCCTTGCCGCACGGACAGTGTCCGCGCTCGCGTGCCACCTCGACCATCCTGTGTGGACCGGAGAGGTACACGTGAGGCTGCACAAGCGCATCCCGGTCGCTGGCGGCATGGCGGGCTGCAGCGCGGATGCGGGGCCACCCTGGCCGGGTCAGCTGAGATGAGTCCTTCCTCTGCCTGGGTGCCACCGCATTCGACCGAGCGCTGCGTGCACACGGCGTTCCTGATGACCGCATCCGCTTCGAGATATTTAGAGGCCGCCACTTTGGCATCGAGCACCGCTACCCTGCGGCGATCGCCTGGGCTTGCGCGCAGGGCCGCCGGAGTTGTCTCCGGCGGCCCCGTAGTCGTTGCGGTCGCTCACCGAGCTTTGACGGCCCGAGAGCTTCAGCGAAGACGAGTGACGACGCGCACGTTGTGCCGTCAGGACACGTAGAAGCTCGGTCCAGGGATTCCGTGCACCTCAGCGCCCCGCTGACCATTGTAGATGAACGAACCCATGTAGCGGTCCAGGGTGAACACGTCGACCCGTTCGTTGGTGTTCCCGCCCAGGTCGATAGTCGCACAGGTCTCTTCGTTGGGGCGCTTGGCGGGTGTGAAGCTGAAACCACCACGTCCAGGCAGCTTCACCGTGACGAAGAAGTCCTTGCCAGTGCAGACCTTCAAGGTGCCGGGGGTGGCCGCTTGCGCCATCCCTGTGGAGGCCATAGTGATCGCCACGCTGAAGGCACCAATGACCCCCGCCGCCCTGGCGACCCGGCCTGAAACCGCTTTCCCCATGTTCATCACTCCCAACCCTCGAATCCATTCGGACGCCCCGTTTCTACCTCGATCCTGACTTCTTGCCGGAGTTTGCGAGCTTCTTGGAGTAGTTAGGGCCCACATCACGGCCCGAAAGTACAATGCGTTTCCGGCCGTGTGCCCGTAGCCCTCGGGAAGACCTGCTGCGGATTTGGGCCCGACCAGCGGTAGTCCGGCAGGAAATCCCTTCGTGCGAGCCCTCGCTCAGTTCCTTCGTAGTACGCGCCAGTTGCGGGTCCAGGTCGGGTTGGCAGCGTGGTCGGGTGTTGCGTCCATGGCGTTCGGCGATGCTGGCGCAGTACGTCTCGATCCGCTACACCGACCGCCTGTCCGAAGTAGGCGCGTCGGCTTCGGTAGCTTGGTGGCTGACTCCCTCGACAACGCGATGGCCAAGCTCTCAACGGCACGTTCAAGGCCGAACTGATCGAACATCAAGTCCCATGGCGGGAATCCGACAAAGTCGAGCGTGCCGTGACCGCCTGGGTCGCGTAGTACAACGATGAGCGCCTGCACTCGGAACTGGACTACGTCCCACCCATCGAGTACGAACACGTCTACTGGCGGAGCGTCTGGGACAAGACCCGCAAGCACCCTGAACAAGAAAGATCTCTACGAAACCCCGGGCACCTCACAGGCCCGGGACACTTGCCGTGGCAATGAGTCGCTTCAGCCGGGACACCATGCTTCTCTCGTTACGGGTCGCGTTGGCCAAGGAAGGCAGTTAACTGCTGGTTTTCCATGGACTGTTCGACGGCTATGCGTTGGGCGAGTGCCTTGACTTGAGGGGTAGCTGCGTGGGTGGCCGCGTAGTCCGCCATGAGCACGCCGCCTTGGTGATGGCGCACCATGAGTTGCAGGAAGTAGACCTCTTTCGTGCTATCGGTGAGTTCTCCTAGTCGGTTCAGCTCGTCCTGAGTTGCCATACCGGGCATCGCACCGTGCTGGTTGCCGTCGTGGTGGGCTTGGTGGCTTTCGGCATGGCCAGGCATCCAGTCCATCGGTGCGCTCGAGGAGATGAGCGGTTTGTCCCATGCTTGGAGGAAGCCCGTCATCTGTCCGATCTCCAGGAGTTGATTGCCCCGCAACACGTCGGCCAGGCTGGCGATCTCAACGCCCGCCCCGCTGCGTACGATCTCGCTCATGGTCACGGCCTGCTGGTGATGGACGATCATGTCCTGCAGGAATCCCATGTCGACTGCGGATGGCATGGTGTCGCTGCCTGACTCGTGGGGGCTGCCAGGAGGAGTGGCCAGCGCAGCACCGATGAGCGCTGCGCCGGCCAGCAGCGCGAGCCCGCACAGCGCGAACAGTAAGCGCCGGATCATCCTTGCGCACCGTTGGTGAGTTGCAGGGCCAGGAACCCGTTGTCCTGGCAGGTAACCCAGAGCTGGTCCGAACCGACAAACCGCGGGGGCGAGCTGCACCAGTCGGCGGTCAGGTTGGCCCCGGTGACGCCGCCCCCGATGGACGCGCCAACGCCGTAGGCGTGTTCGGACCCTCTGAGCTTGGACTTGTTGTCGGATTGGGCGGGTGGGTTGTAGTAGGCGATCTCCTTGACCTGGGAAAGATCGCGGATGTCGAAGACCCGCACACCGGACTGGAACCAGCCACAGGCGAGCTTGCGCGGCTCGTCGGCTCGGTCCACCGAGCAGTAGTGAGCTTCGTAGCCGAAAAACCCGTTGCCGGCAGTGTCCTCGATTCGCTCGGCTGCGTGCTCGGGAGCATTGATTCCGAGCTTCAGCTGATGGGTAACCTTCGGGTTGCGTTCGTCGCTGATGTCGATGAACCGGACGCCGCCGTTGTTAAATTCATCGACTGCCACGAGGTAGGGCTTACCCTGATACGTCATCGGAATGGTGTGTTGCGTGAACAGGCCGTCGCTCCAGGACACACTCCCGATCTGAGTGATCGTCGGGGCCGGCACCCTGCTCTGGATGGCGCTGACGTCGAAGATGTCGACGCCCGGGGGAGCGGCCCGGGTCATGTACAACCTGTTGCCGTCGTCGCTGAGGGAGAATCCGTGGTTGGCCGGGATGCCGGCGAGGCCGGTGAAGACCATGCGTGGTTTGGTGGGATCGGAGACGTCGATCGCGCTGAACGAGCCCCCGACGAGGCCGCTGGCGTAGTAAGTATTGCCGTCAGGGGCCCACTCGCCCTCGTGCCCGAGCACGTTCGCCGGCATTGTCAGGTTGGTGCCGTTGACGCCGTTGAGGATCCGTGGCCTCGCACAGTCCTGGGAGATGTCGTAGACGTCGAAGAACAGTGCCCCCAACGCCCCTCCGCCCGACACACCGGCCAGCAGCCCGCGCTTCTCGTTCGCCTTGAGGCTTTCCCAGGGCGAGGTGAACATGGCAGGGCTGGTGGGGTTGGTGGAGAGCCGAGGATTCCGCGGGTCCGAAACGTCGATGACTTGCGTGCCCTGCGACCGCTTCCCCAGAGTCCCAAGGAACGCGGTCGCCATGTAGGCGCACGTGTCGTAGGACGGGTTCACCCACGCCGCGCCTTCGCCCTGATAGCCACCCAGCTTGATGAGATTGCACCAGTAGCCCAGCTTGTTCCGCCCACTGTCACGGTCAGCCTTGGGCATCTGCCCCTGAACACCGGTCTCCGGCTGCGAGCCGGGGCCGCAGTCGGCTTCGGCGACCAGATTCACCATCGGGGTCTCTGACTCGGCAGCAGTGCTCGAGGCCGGTAAGCCGGCCGTCGCGGTGGCGATCGCCACCCCCAGCACGACCTGCCTGCTCCGCCACTTCGGTGTCGTACCTGACCGGAATCGTCTTCGTGCCACTTCGCACACCCTTCCATCACGCATTCGCACGGATATGCGCGTCATCCTGCGCGCCGCGGTGGCCGGCAGATTCTGCGCTCAACTCGCTCTCGACTCGGCTCGATCGGCCGGACATGAATTCTGGATTGCCGAAGTTTGCCGATCGCTTGGACGCACTGTCAAGACGGCTGTCAACGCACTGCGACTAACAAGTGCCGCTTTCGGCTTCGGAGACGGTAGATCGGCCTTAAACTCGCCGAACCGATCCCGAAGACGGGAAGGACCGGCGCGCCGATCAAGCCGGTCGGTCGGTGCGGGAAATTCTATCAGTTCACCGCGATCGACGGCTGCACCCGACTGCGGATCACGAAGATTTACCCGCGCAACGACCAGAAGACCGCGATCCAGTTCCTCGACTACGTGCTCTCCCAGCAGCCGTTCGCCGTCGGGCACGTGCTTGTGGAGCGTTCCGACCGCATAGTTCTACCGACTCCTGGACAGCGTTGTCAACGACGTCGACGTCTTCAACCCGCGCCTCAAAGGAGCGGCAGGACTACTACAACTACCACCGCCCGCACGGCGGCCTGGATGGCCAGACGGCCTATGAAGGACTTCGGCAGAAGATCAACCTAAAGCACCGAGTGAAGCCGACCCCATCAGCGGCACGCACGACAAACGCCGCCGACAGCAGCACATCGCCCTCCCCGCCAAGTCCAGACGGTCACTTTGTGATGACCCATCGGACATCCCTTGTGGAGGGATGTTGCCTCGAGAAAGGCGGCCAGAAAGGATCCGGACGTGCTGCGGTCCCCGATGCGATCGCACAACAGCCCAAGACTCGAACACATTGCGGTAAATATTACTACTAGTACTTTTGAGCTATTTTGCTGAAGGGGCGCTTGCAGACGTGGCATGTGGTGATCACGCCAAGCTGCTCGGCCACCGGAAGCATCGACTTCCGCGCGTCCTCGCTCAACAACCCACACGCGTACAGCTCGCCTTGACTCGCCAGTCCGACCGCGGCAACCCTCCGGTATCCGCGCGGCGAAATCTACCAGCTACAGACGAATCCCGTCGGCCCCATCCGGAGTCACCACCACCGTCAACAACCATCCACAGAGGATGACCGACACAATGGTCGTCCTATCGATCCTGACTGGGCACGGGACAAGTAACTCCACCCGGTCGTTAGGGGCTTCGACCACAGCAACGGTGAGCCGTGTGCCTCGTACCAAGGAGCAACTCATGAGATCTTCCACCACTAGCGATGTGTGCTTCCGCGTTTCCGCTCCTTCCGCGTACGGTGACGTTGCCCCCCTTGTGCTGACGATGCCGGAAGATGAGCCCTCGCCCTGCCCACACGCGGCAGAGGGAATGCCAGGGTGCACCCAGCCAATCGAAGAAGATTTGCGCACACTACGCCACGCTGCACACGGTGGACAGCCTTCCGTTCTGCGGGCCCCGCTCGACCTGGTGGAACGGATCCGCTACCGGTGGGTGGTGGGGCACCACGCAGCGTTCGGTGTCTGGCAGTTGCAGGCCCGGTGCTTGCAAGCAATTGCCGATAATCCCGCCCCCACAAGCGATGCCGTCCATACTGCGGCGCGGCTGTACGACGCGTACTCCTTGTTGTTCCTCTACACCGGAAGCTGCTCGGCCAAACACTATGCCGCGACTGTGCGGGCGGACATGATGGCCTGCAACGCGGCTTTCAGCGGCAAGTGGGCTCGCGACTACGAGCCGGTTACGCTAGCCCTGCGGGGGATCCGAGACAGACACCCTGAATCTGTCATCGCGCCGCTGACAAGCGCCGCCAGGCGCAATCATCGGCTGCACATGGCCGTCGCCAAGAAACTTGTTCCAAATGGCGCCTCCCTCTTGCGGAAGGCCGGGCACCACCCGGGGCAAGCACCGACCGGGGCCGAACGTGATGTCTTCGATGCTTTCTTCCAGGTCCAGCGACGTCCCTTGTGCCGACGAGCATTCGCGGCGCAGCTCGTCCGCCGCTTTGCCCAAGTGATGTGCGACATCGCCGCCCACAGATTGAGTGGTCCAGCTTCTGCCCCCGCCCGGCAGGACACGATACCGGCGCCGCGCGACGCGGCGCTGCAGGATGCTTTCGAACAATTCGAGGAAGACGCCGGAGACCTACTGCTGAGAATCAGCGAAATCGTCATCTCACAAGAGGTCGCGCTACCTCGACAGCGCCGATGAAGGGACTTCCCATGAACACCAACGCAAACGATATCAAGACGCTTCAGATCACTCCCCCTCTTTATCAGTACCTGGTGGAACAAGCCCAGCCTCCCACACCGGCGCAGCAGTACTTGATCGACCGGACTCGTGCTCTCGGTGGCTGCGCCGAGATGCAGATCCCGCACGAACAGGCAGTGTTCTTGAAACTGCTCACCCGCCTGATCGACGCCAGGTGGGTCGTCGAAGTAGGAACCTTCACCGGTTACTCCACCCTCGCCTTCGCCCTGGGTATGCCTAGCGTCGGTCGAGTGACAACCTGCGACCTGTCCGAGGAGTGGCTGAGGATCGCGCAGGACGCCTGGGAACAGGCCGGCGTCGCTGACCGCATCGAACCGCTAATCGGGCCCGCGGCGGAGACCCTCGAAACGTTGCCCACCGGTCAGATGATCGACATGGTGTTCATCGATGCCGACAAGCCCGGATACGAGGCCTATTGGGAACTGCTGGTTCCCCGGGTGCGCCCCGGCGGACTATTGCTCGCAGACAACGTCTTGTATTACGGCGAAGCGGCCAGCCCGGACGCCACCGGTAATGCCCGGGCTATCCGGGCCTTCAACGACCGGGTACGAGCCGACGAGCGCGTCGAGTCGGTCCTGCTCCCGATCGCCGACGGCCTGACCATCGCCCGCAAGCTGCCCGAACGCCAATAACCAGCGCAGCCCCATTCAACACAAGGACAGAGGAGACGAACGTGACCGTGCCCTATACAGCCGAGCCCTGGCGAATCAAGGTCGTCGAGCCGATCCGAATCCCTACCCGCGAGGAACGCGAGCGAGCGATCCTGACCGCCGGCTACAACGTCTCGCTGCTGCGCTCGGACGAGGTCTACATCGACCTCTACACCGACTCGGGCACCAACGCCATGTCCGACCGGCAGTGGGCTGGGATGATGGTCGGTGACGAGGCCTACGCCGGATCGTCCAGTTTCTACCGCCTGGAATCTGCCGTCCAGAAGTACTACGGCTATCCACACGTCATCCCCGTCCACCAAGGCCGAGGTGCGGAGAACATCCTGTCCCGGTGCCTGGTTCGCCCCGGCAGCCACATCCCAGGGAACATGTACTTCACCACCACCCGCGCCCACCAGGAGCTCAACGGCGGCTCCTTCCACGACGTGATCGTCAGCAGGGCACACGATCCCTCCTCAGAGCATCCGTTCAAGGGCGATGTCGACCTGGATGCGCTCGAGCGGCTCATCCACAAGGTTGGCGCAGACACCATTCCGTACGTCAGTGTGGCCGCCACGGTCAACATGGCCGGCGGACAGCCGATCAGCATGGCCAACCTGACGGCGCTACGCGAACTGACCGCCCAGCACCGAATTCCGGTCATCCTTGATGCCGCCCGCGCCGTGGAGAACGCCTGGTTCATCCAGCAGCGCGAACCAGGCTGGGGTGATCGCAGCATCGCCGAAATCCTCTGGCAGATGTGCGCGCTGACCGATGGCGCCTGCATGTCGGCGAAGAAGGATAGCTACGCCAACATCGGTGGCTGGCTGGCCGTGCGCGATCCCGGGCTCGCAGAGCAGGCCCGCAACCTCGTCGTGGTGTACGAAGGACTACACACCTACGGCGGAATGGCCGGGCGGGACATGGAGGCAGTGGCCCGCGGCATCGAGGAGTCGGTACAAGAGGACAACATCCGGGCGCGGATCCAGCAGGTCGCTTACCTGGGGGAACGGCTGATCCAGGCAGGTGTGCCCGTTGTACGGCCGATCGGCGGGCATGCAGTCTGCCTAGACGCCGCCGCAATCATGCCTGCCGTCCCACGAGACCAGTTCCCCGCCCAGACGCTGGCCGCCGCGCTCTACCTGGACTCCGGCACCCGCGGCGCCGAACGCGGCGTGGTCTCCGCCGGCCGCGACCCGGTCACCGGCGAAAATAGGCACCCCCGGCTAGAGCTCGTGCGGCTGACGATCCCGCGCCGGGTCTACACCCGCAGCCACCTCGACGTGGTTGCGGACAGCGTTATCCGCACCGCCGAGCGCAGCGCGGCCGTCACCACCGGCCTGTCCTTCACACACGAACCCGAGACCCTGCGCTTCTTCCAGGCGCGCTTCGCACCAGTGCCCGCGGACTCGGACGACGGGATCTCCGGACCGTACACCGCGCTGACAGCGGCCCAGAAAGGCTAACCATCTGCAGCACGCCATGGAGCACCAGGCGCAGGGCAAGGCAAGCACTTTTTCTACGCGCTGCTGGCAGAGACCGGCGTGTTCGGTCCGAACGCGCCCTGAGGTTGCCCCTGTGAACCGGGCACCCTGATCCCAGGCGGTAGTTGCCTGAGCAAGGATGTCCCTGTGTCACGTTCGTCGAAGTTTCCCGAGCAGTTCCGCAAGGACGCGGTCGAGCTGGCCCGGTCCTCGGATCGGCCGTTACGGCAGGTGGCCCGCGAGCTCGGGGTGAACCACGAGACGCTGCGTAATTGGGTCCGCACCGCCGAACGCGCCGAGGTCGCGTCGCCTGGCAGCAGCGTTTCGGTGAGTGAGCAGGAAGAGCTGCGGGCGCTGCGTAAGCGGGTGGCCGAGTTGGAGCTGGAGAAGGAGATTCTCCGCAAGGCAGCCGCCTATTTCGCCAAGGAGATGGGTCGTTGACCTGCAGCTACCGGTTCGTCTCCGAACACCGCGCCGTCTTCGGCGTCGCACGGCTGTGCCGGGTCCTGGGTATCAGGCGTCCGGGCTTCTATGAGTGGCTGGCCGCCGCACCCGCGCGCGCCGAACGGGCCGCCGCCGACGAACGGCTGGCAGCCGAGATCGCCGAGGTCCATGCCGAGCACCGTGGAGCCTACGGCCGCCCGCGGGTCACCGCCGCATTGCGCCGCCGCGGCTGGCGGGTCAACCACAAACGCGTCGAGCGGATCATGCGCGAGCACAGCATCGCCGGCATCACTCGGCGTCGGCGCCGGTCACTGACCAGGCAGGATGAGACCGCCGCCCCGGTGCCGGATCTCATCGGCCGCGACTTCACCGCCGAAGCGCCCGGCAAGCGGCTCGTCGGTGACATCACCTATCTGCCCACGCAGGAGGGCCGGCTGTATCTGGCTACCGTGATCGACCTGCACAGCAGGGAGGTCATCGGCCACGCGATGGCCAGGCACATGCGCGCCGAACTGGTCGGTGATGCGATCGTGGTGCCACTGCTGGACATGCTCAAGGAGACCGCGCTGCGGATCGGGATCCTGGACCACTTCGTCCCGGCTGGGTCGCGGGGCGGGCTGGACCGTGCGGAGCTGGCCGAGCGGCTGATCCTGGCGATCTTCGGGTACGGCACGAACATCGGGATCCGCGCCATCGCCGCGGGCGATCACGGCCACACCGAGGAGGAGCTGCGCTACGCGCGCCGTCGCTACCTCTCCGCCGACGGCGCCCGACGGTTCGCCGCGGCGATCGCGAACGCGACCTTCGCCGCCCGCCAGGACCTGATCTGGGGCACAGGGACCGGGGCCGTGGCGTCGGACTCGACACACTTCGGAGCGTTCGACCAGAACTTGTTCACCCAGCACCACGTCCGCTACGGCGGCCGCGGCGTGCTGATCTACTGGCACGTGGACAAGAAGTCGATGGCGATCAACTCGCAGCTGCTGCACTGCACCGCCTCCGCGGTCGCCGCGATGGTCGAGGGCGCGATGCACCACCGCACCGAGATGGACGTCGAGGCCAACTACGTCGATTCCCACGGCCAGTCCGAGATCGGGTTCGGCATCACAAAGCTGCTCGGCTTCGTGCTCAAGCCACGGCTGAAGCGGATCAACGTCACCAAGCTCTACCTTCCCGACGGCGAGTTCCGGGCGCAGATCCCGGACCTGGCGCCGGTGCTCTCGCGGCGCGGGCCGATCCGGTGGGACCTGATCGCGCAGCAGTACGACCAGCTGGTCAAGTACGCCACAGCGATCAACAACCGCACTTCCTCCACCGAGGCGATCCTGCGCCGCTTCACCCGGGCCGCGACCCACCCGACCTACCAGGCGATGTTGGAGGTCGGCCGCGCCCAGCGCACCGTGTTCCTCTGTCGGTACCTGCGCTCGCGCGATGAGCAGCGGGAGGTCAACTCGGGCTCAACGTCGTCGAGTCGTGGAACGGCGCGAACGCGCAGATCTTCTACGGCAAAGCCGGCGATATCGCCTCCAACCGCCGCGACGAGCAAGAGATGTCGGTGCTGTGCCTGCACATCGTGCAGGCGGCGATGGTCTACATCAACACCCTGATGATCCAGGACGTGCTGGCCGAACCTGAATGGGCGGCCGCGTTCGGATCGGCGGACTACCGCGGGCTGACGCCGCTAATGTGGGCGCACGTGGCGATGCACGGAGAGTTCAAGCTCAACATGAACTCCCGCCTCACTCTCGGCCCGTTGTGATGCGCAGCGATTTTGTCAGTGAATGCGCAACGGAAGTGTCAGTGAACGATCAGTCGAACATGGATCTTATGAGCGTGGGAACTCATGATTTACTGAGCTTCGTGTTTTAGAGTGACAGTCCGGTGTGTTGAAGGAATGAGTAGGGCAGGTGCTCGGTTGCGCGGACGCGGTCGATGCCGTGTTG
>NZ_JBFAKG010000156.1:0-14769 GCF_040655595.1 Saccharopolyspora sp. NPDC050389 | reverse complement strand
ACACGGTCGGCGGGACGCTCGTGGCAGCCTGGCCCTGCTGCCTGCTGACGCTCGTTTTCTGCTGGCTCCCGCCGATCAACCGCTACGCCAAGGCGATGAAGCTGGCCCACTGAACGCGGTTACGCAACATGGAAGTCGAGGTCCATCAGGGAATCCGGCGGGCCTCGTTCCTCTATCCGTGCCACCACGTTAGCGGATTCCGACGGCGCAGCGCCCGGTCCGGTCGGCCAGCACCCGTGAGTGCTTTTGGCTGCTATAGCGCCCAAAAACGCTCACGGGCATCCCACCGCCTAACGGCCGGTGACCTTCGCGAGCATCTTGTCCAGAGCGGCGGAGTCTGCGGCTCCGCTTGCGCGCCAGGCGATGAAGCCGTCCGGGCGCTTTCCGCCCTGTCCTCGCTGATCCCCCGCCGCCGCTGGGCGCAGGTCTTCCCAGTCACGCCGGGCACGCTGATGACCTGGCACCGCAAGCTGGTGGCCCGACGCTGGGACTACTCCGATCGGCGCCGACCTGGACGACCGCCCACGAAGCCGGTCATCAAGGAGCTCGTGCTCCGTCTCGCCCGCGAAAACAGCCGATGGGGACAGATCCAGGGCGAACTGGCCTGCCTCCGACACCCAATCACTGCCTCCACCGTCTGGGAAATCCTGCCCGCAGCCGGCATCGATCCGGCCCCACGCCGCCGCGGCCCGACCTGGCGCGAGTTCCTGTCCGCACAAGCCGCCAGCATGATCGCCTGCGACTTCCTGAGCATCGACACCATCGGCCTGCAACGCCTGTACGCCCTGATCTTCCTCGAACACCGCACACGGGCACCTGCCCATCACGGGCGTCACCGCACACCCGACCGCGACCTGGGCTACTCAGCAAGCGCGCAACCCCGCCGCCGACCTCGGCACACGTATGGACTCGCTGCGCTTCCTCATCCGAGACCGCGACAGCAAGTACACCGACGCCTTCGACACGGAGTTCCAAACCGACGACATCCAGATCATCAAGACACCGGTCCAGGCACTCCGAGCGAACGCCCACTATGAGAGAGCGATCGGCACCCTCCGCCGAGAAGTCCTCAACCACGTCCTCATTTTCAATGCGGCCCACGCTCGCCGCGTTCTTGCCGAATACCAGCAGCACTACAACAAGCATCGCCCCCACCAGGCCCGGAACCAGCTACCACCCGAACCCCAGGACCAACCGCCCTCGGTACAGGATTCGCCGACCCGCCACGTCCTACGCACCCGCGTCCTCGGCGGCGTTACCAACGAGTGCCGATATTTCACTTGAGCAGCGACGATGAATATTCGAGCCCCACAACGCTCAGCGAACGCCTCGGCGCCGATCCGCTGAACATCTCGTGGGCCAAACGTAGTTGCCCGCGTGTGCCCAGACGCCGGTTCCCGTGACGCAGCCACTCGCCGTATAGCAGGTGAGCTCGAACGCCAGTTGCCGGCTTGATCGCTTCCACTTCGTCGAGCACCGCCGACGCAGCGGCGTCCCACGGGCGTGCATGGGACACACCAGTGAGGAAGTTCGCGGGCAAAGGGAAGGGCGGTGAGCGCCCCCATCCATGAGCGAGCCGGATCGTTCGGCTGCGGATCGCACTCAGGGCGAAAGTCTCTTTGCGTGCCCTCGTTCAGCCCTACTGTGGCAGGTGCACCACAACATAGCGGAGCTGGCGACACCCTTTACTTGCGCCGCCCCCATTTCGCACTAAAGATCGCGCAATTCCGACCAAGCGCGCTGGTGTTGTCGCTTGCACAGCACGATTGAACCGAAGGTCCAACGAAAATGACTGCACTCTCCTGGAACGATGAGGGATCACGATGAAGATCAGCGCAATCTTCAGCAGCCAAGGCGGCTGGGGCGGCGGCGGCCGTGGCGGCTGGGGCGGCGGCGGCTGGGGCGGCGGCCGTGGCGGCTGGGGCCGCAGCGGCTGGGGCGGCGGCCGTGGCGGCTGGGGCTGGGGCGGCGGCTGGGGTGGCTGGGGTGGCTGGGGCTGCTGATCGCGCCCTGACTGTCCTCGAAACCTCCTCCGGTTAGCCGCAGCGCTTCGCCCGCAACGTAGCCCTGCTTTCATGCGTAGCTCCCGCCTGTGCGCAGACGGGAGCTACCGCCTGTTGGAGAACACTTGATACCGCGGCTTGGAAAGTCGGACCGTCCACCCACCGTGCCAACCGCAACTCGCGCACACCACGATCCACAGTGGATTCCTTCCTGCGGTGCGTTCTCACCCGAAACCGCAGCGCGCCGGACGATCGCCTCGCAGCAGCGATTGCCAGGAAGAATGATTGACGTACTTAGTCATCACCGGCGTTCTCGCCGGTTCGCGACGGTGTTCGGGAAGGACGACAATGTACGACCGCGACCCTGATCGACTGAGAGCGCTGGGCGTCGCAGGCAGCCTGCGCACGGGATCTTACAATCGCGCATTGCTGCGGGCCGCCGTCGAACTGTCTCCCCCGGCGATGACCATCGAACCCTTCGAGCTCGACCACATCCCGCTGTTCAACTATGACGTCGAGCAACGGGGAGATCCCGAGCCGGTCGCGCGATTCAAGCACGCCATCGCCGATGCCGACGCACTGCTCATCGCCACGCCCGAATATCAGCAAGGCGTGCCAGGAGTGTTGAAAAACGCGCTCGACTGGGCCTCGCGTCCGCCAGGTAAGTCCGTGTTGCAGGACAAGCCGGTGGCGATCATTGGTGCCAGTCCCGGCATGACCGGTACCGCCCGGGCTCAGACCCAACTGCGCCAAACGCTGGCCTACAACAACTGCCCCACTCTGATGCGGCCCGAAGTCCTCGTCGCCCGGGCCTACGAGAAGTTCGACGCGGAGGGGCGGCTCACAGACGAGGACGCCATCAAGTTCCTGCGCGAGCTTCTCGTCGCCTTCAGCGACTGGAGCGCACGCGTGTCGAGCCGAGGCTGACCCCAGTGTTGACGACACGGCAGCACGAACTGCGTGCAGACGTCCATCATCAGCTCGTCCGAGCCGCCCTGGCAGCGAACGAGGATGTGGAAATCGCGCTCCGTATCGGCGGCCACGAGCACTGGGTCGTCGTCGAACCGCGCACAACGCTGTTGGACACGCAGCGAGAGCGATTGGGGATCACCAGTCCCAGGAAGAGCTGTGGCCACGGTCAGTGCGGAGCCTGCACGGTGCTGCGGGGCACCGCAGCGAACGAGCAGCGTTTCCGCCGCACCGGCGACGCCGAACCGGCCGACGCCCAGCCGCTGCCGGGCAACGCGTTCAAGGCGTCACCGGCCCGCAACGTCATCGCACACACATTGCTGGAACTCCCGGAGGAACGACGATGACCACGACAACCGTGACCCGCTCCGTCGGCGAGTCGATCAGCCGGGTGGAAGGCGGTGAGAAGGTCCGCGGACAAGCCCGATACGCGTTCGAACAGCCCGTCCACCGCCCGGCCTACCTGTTTCCCTTGCAGGCGAGGATCGCGACCGGGCGCGTGACCTCCATCGATGCCAGGGCGGCGCTGGCCGTAGAGGGCGTGCTGGCGATGTTCACCCACGAGAACGCACCCGAGCTGGCCCCGGGCGACGACCCGGAGCTTGCGATCCTGCAGTCGGACCGAATCGCCTTCCGCGGCCAGCTCGTCGGCGGCGTCATCGCCGAGACCCTGGAGACCGCCCGCCACGCCGCAAGCCTGGTCCGGATCGAATACCAGGCGGAAAAGCACGACACCGACTTCAGGGCCGACCGCGACGACCTCTACGCCCCCGACCACATCAACCCCACCTTCGCCACTGACACCGACGAGGGCGATGTCGAGGCCGCGCTGGCGTCGGCGGCCGTGGCGCTCGACAAGACGTACACGACGCCGGCCGAGATCAACAATCCCCTGGAGCCGCATGCCACCATCGCCATCTGGTCCGATGACGAACTGACCCTCTACGACTCCACGCAGGGCGTGACGATGGTTCAGCAGGCGGTGGCCCCGCTTTTCGGGCTCGCTCCCGAGCAGGTGCATGTCATCGCCCCGCACGTCGGCGGCGGATTCGGGGCGAAGGTCGCGCCGCATGGGAACGTGGTCCTCGCCGCGATGGCGGCGAAGCTCGTCGCGAGCAGACCGGTGAAGCTGGCGTTGACCCGCCACCAGATGTTCAGTTTGGTGGGCTCCCGGACTCCCACGGTCCAACGGATCCGGCTCGGTGCCGACTCCGAGGGCAGGCTGGTGGCGATCAGTCACGACGTGATCGAGGCGACCCCGCGGTTCAAGGAGTTCGCCGAGCAGACGGCCGTGTGCACCCGGACGATGTACGCCGCGCCCGATCGACGCACGACGCACCGGCTGGTGGCGTTGGACATCCCGCCGCTGACGTACATGCGCGCGCCTGGGGAAGCCCCCGGCATGTTCGCGCTCGAATCGGCGATGGACGAGATGGCGATCGCATGCGACCTGGACCCCGTCGAATTCCGGATCCGCAACGAGCCGGAATCCGACCCCGAGACCGGACTGCCCTATTCAAGCCGCAACCTCGTGGCCTGCCTCCTCGAAGGCGCTCGCAGGTTCGGCTGGGCGCACCGCGAGCGCACCCCGCGCGCCCGGCGCGAGAACGGCTGGCTGGTGGGCACCGGAGTGGCGGCGTCGACCTATCCGGTGTTCCGGATTCCGGGCTCGTCGGCACGAGTCCGTGCCACACCCAACGGACGTTTCGTCGTGCAGATCGCGGCGATGGACATCGGCACCGGTACCTGGACGGCGCTGCGGCAGGTTGCGGCAGACGAACTCGGGGTGCCGTTCGAGGACGTCGAGCTGCAGATCGGCGACTCGGCGCTGCCCGGGGCCGCACCCGCCGGTGGGTCGGTCGGGCTCGGCTGCTGGGGCACGGCGATCCACAACGGCGCCCGCGAACTACGCGAGCGCCTGGAAACCGGTGGACTCCCGGACGATGGCCTCGAGGCCATCGGCACGGACACCGGAACCCCGTATGAAGGCCAGTACGCGATGCACAGCTTCGGGGCGCAGTTCGCCGAGGTGCGGGTCCGCGAGGACAGCGGCGAGATCCGAGTGCCGCGCCTGCTCGGAGTCTTCGCCGCAGGCCGCATCATCAACCCCAAGACCGCCCGTTCCCAACTGCTCGGGGGTATGACGATGGGTCTGTCGATGGCCCTGCACGAGGCGGGCGAGCTCGACTCCCGGTTCGGGCACGTGGTCAACCACGACTTCGCCACCTACCACATCGCGACCAACGCCGACGTCGGCACGATCGAGGTCGACTTCCTCGACGAGGCGGACCCGTACGTCAACCCCCTGGGCGCCAAGGGAATCGGCGAGCTGGGCATCGTCGGGACCGCGGCAGCAATCGCCAACGCCGCGCACCACGCCACCGGCGTGCGCGTACGGGATCTCCCGATCACGCTGGACAAGTTCTTGTCCTGAAACCAGATATGCCGATCTTCACAATGCGTCGAGGAGAGCCCCCAACTATCCATTCAGGACACTCTCGTCGGATGAGGCTTGGCGCCGGAGCGTCGATCTCCCGAGCGACGGGGCCGAACCAAGAAGCACCTGGCTGCTCCGAAGACGTGATTTTCCTTGCTGCTCAATCATCTTCCTCGGGCTCGCTGGCGGCCGCTGGTCGCCGCTCGCGTCTCAGCCGGAGGTGGTCGCGACCTACGCGGACTGCGTACGCGAGGGCGCTGGCGGCGAACAGGCACAGCACCAGCACGAGCCACCGCACGAGAAAGGGTGCTTGTGTCTGCCCGGTCGCCGCGAGGTAGGTCGGCGCCCCCTGTTGGATGATGCCAGGGAGGAACAGTAGGAACAGCAGACCGGCCCCCATGGCCGGGACGCGGATGTAGTTCAGCGGCGACACCCTCGGGCGCTCCGCGGCTGCCCGCCTGGTGCGCACCGCCGCTGTCAACGACCGGTCAGCGAGGGCGTAGAGCGGGAACAGCACTAGATCGTGGACGATGATGGCCGCTGCGAACCACACGAGCATCCGGATCAACAGCGGCTCACGCCACAGCTGAAAGGCGACGTAGCCGGTGATCGCGAAGCACACCAGCAGCACCAGCAAATGCAGCGGGCTCGCGCCGTACCCGCGCACCCAAGCCGCGGACCAACGACGCATCTCAGCCACCCCGGAACTCGATCGACCGCACCCACTTCGTGTTGTGCACCCCCGGCAGTGCGGGCACGATGATCCGCGCCGGATAACCGTGGTCGATCGACAGATCAACACCGTTGACCCACAACGCCAATAGCGCGTCCGGGGCGGCGATCTGATTGGCTTGCAAGGTGGCCTGGTTGAAGGCCCCAACCTGTTCCTGCGACTGGACGTGCGCCCGACTGGGCTGCTGCACGCCCACGATCGCGGCGAGGTCGCGCAGGCGCACCCCGCTCCAGGTCTGGACCGTGGCCCAGCCCTCCACGCACGCGATGGGCAGCGTGGCCGTGTGCTGCGGCAACTGCAGCAAACTGACCCGGTCGATCATCACCACCCGCTCACCGAGCAGCGCCAGCCGCCAACTCGGGCCTACCTCCGAGGGGACGATCGCGGCGGCGGCTGCCGTGCGGTTGATCTGGAAATCGTTCGGCCCCACCCCGTACGACCGACCGCGCGGCAACAGCACGGCGGAACCACGGGTGAACCCTCCGATGGTCTGCCCGGCGGTCAACGCAGCGACCAGCAGCGCCCCACCGCCCACCAGCGTCAGCGCTCCACGACGACTGAGCGTGGGTTCAGCCGGGTCGACCGCGACGAGCCCGCCCGGATCGGGCGGTTCCGGCTGCGTGTCGGCTCGCGACGTTCGCATCTCGGCTCGGAACGACCGGGAGCGCAACGCCGTGACCAACCGCGGCAGCTTCACCACCACGTGAACCAGAAACGCGCCCGAGAACACCCACGCGCCGAAGTAGTGCGCGGTGTAGAAACTGAACCCGAACACGTAGTCGTACTGGATGTTGAGCACACCGGTGACGATCTCGAACAGGATCCCGCCGACCAGCAGCAACAACGACAACCGTTCCACCACCTCCGCCGCGGAACGCGCCGGAGGCCACGAGAACAACCTCGGCACCACCGACCACAACTTCGCCAGCACGACGGGCACGAGAACGAGTCCCAGCCCGACATGCAGCCCCTGGTTCAGCTGGTACAACCACGACGGCCTTGCCGGCCAGTCGAAGTACGGCAAATGCAGCCAACCCACATCCGCAGGTATCGCCTGCCCCAGCTGCGGACCGTAGGCCATGTAGGACAACAGCCCGGTAACGATGACGATCGGCAACCCCACCAGCAGCACAACACCGAACACCGAGGTCAACCACGGACCACGCAGCGGGCTGCGCCACAGCCGAGATCTGCCCAAGCCCGGTGGCCGATGCCGCTCCAACGCCCGCCACAACGCTGCGGGGAAACCGTACGGGAGCGCATCATCCCTGCTCCCCTCGCCCGCCCCCATTTCCTGGGCGCACTCGGTCGCCGTGCTCCCCTCGGCAGCGGCATGCTCGTCGCGCCCAGCCGCAGTCCTTTCCTCGCCAGCCGCATCCTCAGACACGCCGTGGCGGTCCTCAGCCCCGTCGGAACCATCCGGGGCTCGCCCCGCACCGTCGCCGTCTGGCTCACCGAACGGAGGTGTCGTCATTCACACCACCCCCTGATGCTGAACGAACGCCGCCCACGTCGCCCGGACGCACGTCCATGGGCACACCCTGCTTCTGTTGCGCCGGAGTCACCTGCTGCGGCCCGTAGGCGCCCACCACCTCAGCGCCAGCCAACTGCGCGACGTAGGTGACGCAAGCTGTGCGCGCCATCGGCGTGGCCGCCTGCCAACACTGGCAGGACACGCGGAGAGCTGCCACGTCGGTGTGGTCCTGGTCTACGACAACAAGTCCTTGAAGAACTCCACGGTGATGTACTCACCGGCACAGCGGCGGTAGCCGAACCCGAACGGCGCGTAGCCAGCCGTGTCGCACAGCGGATACGCGGTGCTGTCGGCCAGGCCGTAGACGGCGCCGAACGCGCTGTTGGTCAGTTGCGCCTGGCGGCCATCGTTGACGGCGAACGGTTCGGGTGTGAAGGGGCAGTGAGCAAACCCAACCTCCCGGCATCTCGCCTCGTCGTTGTCGACGCTCGTCGACGCCGCCTTGTAGCGATCCGGATCGAACTCCTCCGGGTTGCCCCAGTGCCGGGGGTCTTGGCTCGTCTCAAGGTGAGGGGTGAGAACGCTGCCGGAGCGAGGCTCGATACCGCGCTTCGTGCCCGTGGTCGAGAGGCTGCCCCCGTTCGGCGAGATCGTGCGGAACAGCTCCATCACGAACCGGTCTAGCGGGGTGAACGCGCCGTTTCCGAGGCCAGCAGTGCCTGGATCGAGCGCAATCTCATCGCGGCGTTGCTGCGGTGTCCCGTTCCGGCGACTACGTCGCGCCGCTGACCCGCGAGGTCCTCCGCCGCGCGGAAGGAGACCCGCAGCAACGCCCCCGGGGCCAAATCAAATGACGTGCACCGGAGCTCCGCACCCAGGGGCGTGGTTGCCGGCAGGCGGATGCGTCGACAAGCTGTCAAGCTCGGTGGCGCTCAGGACCGCGACTGCGTGCGGAGGTACCAGTGCTCGTCGCCGTGTTGGGAACAGGCATCATGGGCGGGCCGATGGCCGCCAACCTGCTTGAGGCCGGCATGCAGGTGCGCGTGTGGAACCGCACTGCTGCCAAGACTCGCCCTCTCGTCGAACGCGGAGCCACTCCGGCGCAGACGCCGGCCGAGGCAGCTCGCGGCGCCGACGTCGTGGTCACGATGCTCGCCGACGGAGCCACTGTTGAGACCGTGATGTCCGGACCCGATGGCGCACTGGCCACAATGGATGGCGCCGCGACGTGGGCACAAATGAGCACTGTTGGCTTGGCCTACACCGACCAGTTCGCCAGCCAAGCAGCCGACGCGGCCGTGGCGTTCGCGGACGCACCCGTGGTCGGGACCAAACAACCCGCCGAGCAGGGCACATTGGTGGTGCTCGCCTCCGGCCCAGAACAGACCCTGGCGCGGTGTCAGCCGATCTTCGACGCAGTCGGATCCCGCACCATCACCGTAGGCGAAGCTGGGGCCGCTAGCAGGCTCAAACTTGTCGCCAACGCCTGGGTGTTGGCGGTTACCAACGGGACCGCGGAATGTGTGGCCCTGGCCCAACGACTCGGTCTCGACCCACGACAATTCCTGGAGACCATCAGTGGCGGTCTCCTCGACGTGCCCTATGCGCACCTCAAAGCCGACGAGATGATCAACAACGACTATCCCGTCAGCTTCCCCGTCACCCATGCCGCCAAGGACGCCCGGCTGGTCCTCGAGGCCGCAGGCCAAGGACTAGACGGCATCCAGGCAACGCTCGGGCACCTGGAGCACGCCGCCCAGCAGGGCTACGATCGTGCTGACTTCGCCGCCCTCTACGAGGGCATCACCCCCATGAAAGAGCCCCGGTTCTGACTGGTGTCGGGCGCAGTTACTGCCCGGTGGGCCGCGGCCACGAAGCCGGGTGGCGACCTCCGGAACCGCGGGACCTCCGGCGGAGTGTGGGGCCTGGAGCGCGGTCAGCACGCCGCCGAGGTCAAACAGGCAGGCGATGAATCCCCTCGGGCGCCACCCCGCCCGAGGCGCGGTGCACGGCACGGCTCGTCGGCAGTTCCGTGCGCTTGCCGAGACACGGGAGTCGTGGTTCGGCAGACTCGGGCGTTGTGACGTGCTGGAGACTTTCGGCAATCGAGGTGTGGCGCGTGGATGTCGTGGTCGCTGCGCTCGTGGGTCTGGCGGGCGTGGCGTGTGTGGTCGTCACACTGCTGTCGGCCGTTCAGACCGTGGTAGTGCCGCGCGCCACCCCGGTGCGGATCACGCGCTGGGTGTTCCTGGCAATGGACGCGATCTTCTCCCCGCTCGGGGGCGGCGGCGACTACCGCAGGCAGGACCGGGTGCGCGCGCTGTACGCGCCGTTGTCGCTGCTGGCGCTGCCCGCGACGTGGCTGGTCCTCGTCCTCGCCGGATACACCGCGATGTTCTGGGCGGTGGGCGTCCGGGGATGGCAGGCCGCGTTCTTCGAAAGCGGATCGTCGCTGTTCACCCTGGGATTCAGCGCCCCGGTCAACGCGCTGACGGCGCTGCTGGTGTTCTCCGAGGCCGCGTTGGGGCTGGTCTTGCTGGCACTGCTCATCTCGTACCTGCCGTCGATCTACGGCTCCTTCTCACGGCGCGAGGTGATGGTGACTGACCTGGAGACCCAGGCGGGCAGCCCACCGTTCGCGGCCACGCTGCTGGAACGGCTCGCACGCATTGGCGGCCTGGACGATCTCGAATGGTTCTGGCGCGACTGGGCCCGCTGGTTCGCCGACATCGAGGAGACGCACACCACGTCGCCGAGCCTGGTGCATTTCCGCTCGCCCCAACCGGACCGGTCGTGGATTACCGCCGCCGGTGCTGTCCTGGACACCGCCGCGCTCATCTTGTCCACAGTGGATGTCCCGCGACAACCGGCGGCCGAGCTGTGCATCCGGTCCGGATACGTGGCGTTGCGCCGCATCGGGGACTTCTTCGGCATGCCCTACGATCCCGACCCCGCCCCGGACGACCCGATCTCCATCGAACGCGCCGAGTACGACGCCGTGTGCCAGCGGTTGGTCGAGGCCGGAGCACCGATAAAGCCGGACCGGGAGCAGACCTGGCGCGACTTCGCGGGCTGGCGCGTCAACTACGACGCGGTGCTGCTGCGCTTCGCGTGGCTGTGCCGGGCCCCGTCCGCGCCGTGGTCGGCCGACCGCGCCATCCCGTTCCGGCGCCCGATGCTGCCCCGCAGCTCCTGAGCACCCGGCTTACCACTCCACCGCGGCGGACCGAAACGCCTTGCCCGGTGCAGCTCAGCCGGGACGCACCCGTCCTTCCCCGTCGACGCCGCCGCGGTGCAGGAATACACCGGATGGCGATCGACCCGCAGCTAACCCCGAACAGCCCCGCTATCTCACGAAAGAGGAAGCAATGGACACAGCTAGCGCCGTAGCGGCGGTGACTGCCCGGGTCCAGCAGGACCGGACTTTCCCCATCGAGCTGACGCAAGAGCTGATGCGGATCCCGACCGTGAATCCGAAGTTCGAGTCCGCCGAAGGCATCAACCGCGAGGCGGACGCCCAACGGCTGGTGGCCGCGCACCTGGCCGAGGCGGGCCTGACCACCGAGCAGCACGAGGCGTTCCCCGCCCGGCCCAGCGTGCGCGCTTTCCGCGACGGCTCCGCGGAACGCAGCCTGATCCTCAATGGACACATCGACGTCGTGCCCGTCGGCGACCGGTCCGCGTGGTCGTTCGACCCGTTCGGCGGTGAGATCCGCGACGGCCGGCTCTACGGGCGTGGCGGCTACGACATGAAGGCCGGGATCGCCGCCGCGATCGCCGCTGCGAAGGCGATCCACGACTGCGGGATCGAACTCGACGGCCGGTTCGAGGTGCACAGCGCCGTCGACGAGGAGGCCGGCGGATTCGGCACCAAGGACCTCGTTGCGCGCGGCTGCACTGCATCCGCGGTCATCGTCGGCGAGCCGACCGAGGAACAGGTCATGCTCTGCCAGGGCGGACTGGAGTGGGTGCGCGTCACCCTCCGCGGCCGCAACGCGCACACCGGGTGGCGGTACAACGACCTCTACCCGCAGCGCGACGCGCCGGACCGCACCCGGCCCGGCGTCAACGCCGCCGAACTGGCGGCGCGCCTGATCCTCGCCGTCGGGCAGCTCGAGCGCGACTGGGCCTGCCGCAAGCCGGCGCATCCCCTGCTGCCGCCCGGGGTCAACGCGATCCACCGTTGATTTGACAGACCCTCACGCTCCACAGCGGACGGAGCCGAACATGACGCCAGCTAGAGAGCTGTGGCGTACTGAGTTGTTCACCCATTCATGTACGGGTGAGCGTGCCCAGTTTCCTGCTACCCCTGGCGACGTCGCCGACGTCTGCCTGGCCTTGCTCGAACCTCGTCTCGCGGGCAGCGCCAGGCGAGAATGTTGCCGCTACAACACCCGCTATTGCCGATGAGCGGACGTATCTCCGCGCGGCGCGGTCTCCTGTTGGAGAACCGGAGTGTGGTCGGGTCGCTGTCGGCAGTGGATTCGGCAGGCCGAAAACCGAGGCCGAGGCAATCAAACAGCGGCTGACCAGGTTCATGCGCGACGAACTCCGCTCGGACCTGTCGCAGGAGAAAACGCTGATCGCGCGCGTTCCAGCGGCAACGGCCAGGGCAGCCACGAGGATGCGCATCTCGATGTGCAGCCGATACGGGCTCACGGGCATCGACGACGGCGGCCAGGCCCAGGTCGGCGAGGGCCGCCGAGGCCGTGGCCGCCCTGCTGCGGGCCGAATCGTCCGTCGTGTCAGGGCACGGTGATTACGATCTTGCCGCGCGCGTGGCCAGTAGCGCTGACGTCGTGAGCTGTGGCGGCCTCCTTCAGCGGGAACACGGCGTGCAGCGGGACGGTGAGGCGGCCCTGGTCGGCGAGGTTGGCCGCCAGTGGCAGTCCTGCCCAGCCCGGCGACTTTCCTGCTTCGGAGCGGGAGAACCGCACTCCGTGCCGGGCGGCGTCGAAGTCTGCGATGGTCACCACGCGGTGCGGGTCGCCGACGATGGTCACCAGATCGGCAAGAGAGCCCTTGCCGGCCGCGTCCAGAACCACGTCGACACCGAGCGGAGCCAGTGGGGCAAGGCGATCGGCCAGTCCCGCCCCGTAGGTGACCGGTACGACGCCGAGCTGAGCGAGAAAGCCGTGGTTGCCTTCGCTCGCGGTGCCGATCACGGTGAGGCCGCGGGCCTGGGCGAGTTGCGCGGTAGTGGTGCCGACGCCTCCGGCGGCACCCTCGATCAGCAAGGTCATGCCCTCGGCGGCCTCGAGGGCGTCCAAGACACGCGTGGCCGTGTCGATGTTGCCCGCGGCGCCACCCGCTTCCTCGAAAGACCATGACTGAGGTTTGGGCGCCCAGGCCTCCAGCACGGCGTACTGGGCCGTGGCGCCTCCCTGGTCCGCAACGGGGACGAGGCCGAAGACCTCATCCCCCACGGCGGTGCCGGTCGCTCCCTCTCCCACCTCGTCGACGGTCCCGGCGGCATCCATGCCGGGTATATGGGGGAAGTCCACGGTGGCGATGTCCCGCAGCATCCCTGAGCGCAGATACCAGTCAGCAGGGGTAACGCCGGTGGCACGTACGGCGATGCGGACCTGACCGGGCCCGGCGTGCGGTTCTTCGACTTCCTCTACGCGAAGGACTTCGGGACCACCATAGCGGTGGTATTGCACAGCAAACACGGACAACCTCCGTATACATGGCATGTCGGTGAGCAGGAGAACTCGCGGCCGCTCATTTCTGCGGCCGAGATCTGGCCGCGGGATGCCGCGGTACTAGTTCACGCTAACCCGCTAAACGAACGACGTCTTCCACTTGTGCTTAAGTGGGAGACATGCCCGCTCAACCGTCTCGGAACCCGCCCCCTCCGCCTCCGGCATCCCCGTACCGGGGCAAGAGAGCCGACGCCCGGCACAACCGCGCCCGGCTCCTCCAGGCCGCCCGCGAGGCGTACGCTCTCAACGGCACCGACGTACCGTCCAGCACAATCGCCCGAAGAGCGGCCGTGGGTGCCGCCACCCTCTACCGGCACTTCCCGACACGCGGCTCGCTGATCGCTGCGGCGTTCTCCGAACAACTGGCCCAGTGCGTCGCAGCCCTCGACGAAGCCATTCAGGACGACGATCCCTGGCGCGGTCTTCGCACCGTCCTCACCAAGGTGTGCAGGATGCAGGCCCAGGACCGCGGGTTCAGCGCCGCGTTCCTCTCCCAATTTCCCGACGCGCCCGATGTCCATCGTGAACGCGCCCGCGCCGAGGCAGGACTCGTCCAGCTGGTACAGCGTGCGAAGGACACCGGGCAGCTGCGCAAGGACTTCGACCCCAGCGACGTCACCCTCCTGCTCCTGGCGAACAACGGGGTCGTGCAGGAGTCCCCAGAGGTCGCCATGGCCGCTTCCCGCCGTTTGCTCGCCTTCTTCCTCCAGTCCTGCCAGACGACGGACGGCGTGCCCCTGCCCCAGCCCGCGCCACTCCGCCTTGACGATCTCTACAAGCCACCACATCGACCGGGGTGACCGTCGGCGTCCGCCCCGGGGCACGCGCCCTCTCACCAAACGATTGCCCTTGCTTCGACAGATGAGCTAGCTGACTACGACCTCTCGTCAGCTGTCCCGCGTGGACTTCTCGTCCTTGTCATGCATGGCTCATACTCATCCCCACGGGCAAGAAGTAGAGCCAGCACCCCTCGCCCGCCACCGTCATGCGAACGCCACGCGAACACGACGAACAGGGCCGCCACGGCAGTATGTACGTGATCACCCCACTGCTGTGCGATTGGTGTCTGAGCTGGGGCTCCAGCGCCCAGTACGGTGGGCAGGCGTCGACGCATGTTCGCGCTCTTTGCACTGCGGGAGCATGTTCACCCCGTGGTCTGCCCCACCGCAGACGGAGCCTGCTTCAACACCGGTGTCACCGACCCGCCGATCGGCGCCGGAATACTGATCGCACATACCCGGCGGGCATCGCGCCACCACCTCATGACCGGCCTGCTGCCAGAAACCATTTCCTGGCAACAATCGCTCAGTCGAGCCGAATTCAGGCCGCTGGACGGATCAAAAATGGTGCTCATTAGAGCTTGTCTCATTTCGCGAGTTTCTTGAAGCAGGTGAGGGCGGCGGCGAGGGTGAGGAAGGCGCAGAAGTGGTTGGCATAGCGCTCGTAGC
>NZ_JBFAKG010000155.1:0-14866 GCF_040655595.1 Saccharopolyspora sp. NPDC050389 | reverse complement strand
ACGCTGAATCCCGACAACGACGACACCACCAGCTACGTCACCGCCCTCACCCGCGCGCACACCACCGGACTCAGCCCCAACTGGGCCACGCTCCTCCCGCGAGGTCGTGTTCTCGACCTGCCCACCTACGCCTTCCAGCACGAGAGGTACTGGCTCAACCCGCCGACGACCGAGCGACCCGAACAACTCGGCATGGCCACCACCGGCCATCCCCTGCTCACCGCTCGAATCACCACACCTCACACCGGCGAAACCACTCTCACCGGGCGCATCTCGCTCAACACCCATCCCTGGCTCGCCGACCATGCCGTCCAAAGCAACGTCCTGCTCCCCGGCACCGCGTTCCTCGACATGACGCTGCACGCCGCCGCACAACTCGACTGCACCGTCGAAGAACTCACCCTCCACACACCACTCACGCTCCCCGACCACGGACACATCGCCCTCCACATGGCCATCACCGCCGAGGAGAGCGATCGACGAGCCGTCGCGCTCTACTCCCGGGCGCCTGGGCCGGAAGAGGTCTGGACGCGCCACGCCACCGGCACGCTCGCCGCCGCGGAGTCGTCCACCGCGGCGGCGAACCTCGCCGCCTGGCCACCGGCAGGTGCGGTGCCGGTCGACGTCGGCGATCTCTACGACCGCCTGGCCGATCACGGTTTCGGATACGGGCCGACCTTCCAAGGGCTCCACACCGCCTGGCGGCACGGCGACGACATCTACGCCGAGGTCGCGCTTCCCGACGACCACGGCACCAACGGCTGGGCAGTTCACCCCGCGCTCCTCGACGCCGCGCAACACGCCGGCCTCATCGGGAACGATTCGAAGGACCACCGCACCCGCCTGGTCTTCTCCTGGTCGGGCGTGCGCATCCACGGCGACGCTACGACCGGTCTTCGGGTGCGCCTCCGGCACTCCGGCACCGACTCGTTCCAGCTCGACCTGGCCGACCACAATGGACTTCCGGTCGCCACCATCGAATCGCTCGCGCTGCGGCGGGTGACGAACGCCGTCCCGAATGACAACGGCATCCTGCGCCTGGACTGGGTGCCGCAGGCGTTCGACGACACCGACGCACCGGAGATGCACTGGGCGCTGATCGACTCGGGTGTCGCAGCGTTGCGCGACGCCGTGGCATCCGGTGAGCCGGCTTCGGACATCGCGGTGCTCGACCAACGCGAACTCGCCGCCGAGGGCGACGTCGTGCGGCTCGTCGGCGAGGTGTCGCAACGGGTTGTGGCGGAGCTGCAGGCCTGGCTGGCGGCTCCGCACCTCGCCGGAACGCGCCTGGTGCTGGCGACTCGCGGTGCGGTGGCGGTGCAGCCGGGTGAGGTGCCGGACCTGGTGACGGGGCCGTTGTGGGGCCTGCTGCGGGTGGCGCAGAACGAGCACCCCGACCGCTTCGTGCTCGTCGATACCGACCCCAATGGCGATCACGACGAGCCGTGGCGCGCCGTCGATGCGGCTGTGCGCCGTGGTGAATCGCAGATCGCGGTGCGCGGCGATGCCGTGTTCGTGCCTCGCTTGGCACGCGCCGACTCGCGGAACGAGCTGGTGGTCCCGGATGCGGGGTCGTGGCGATTGGACGTGTCCGAGCGGGGCAGCATCGACAACCTGCACCTCGCGGAGTTCCCGCAAGCCGAGGCCCCGCTTGCGGCCGGTCAGGTGCGGGTCGCGATGCGGGCGGTCGGGGTCAACTTCCGCGACGTCCTGAACACCCTCGGCATGTACCCGGGGACCCCGCCTCTCGGCGTCGAAGGTGCCGGGGTCATCACCGAAACCGCCGACGACGTGCCTGGTCTGCGGGCCGGGGACCCGGTTTGGGGCATCGTGCCCGGCGCGATGGGCCCGCTGGCGGTCACCGACCACCGGCTCTTGGCTCCGCTACCCGAGGGGTGGAGCTTCGCCCAGGCCGCCGCAACGCCTGCGGTGTTCCTGACCGCCTACTACGCCCTGCACCACCTCACCACGGTGCAGCCCGGGCAGAAGGTCCTGGTGCACGCCGCCGCGGGTGGCGTCGGCATGGCCGCCGTCCAGCTCCTCCAGCACTACGGCGCCGACATCTACGCCACCGCCCACCCCACGAAGTGGGCTCTCCTGCGCGAACTCGGCATTCCCGCAGATCACATCGCGTCGTCCCGCAACCCGGACTTCGCCACGCAATTCCCCCCGGTCGACGTCGTCCTGAACTCCCTCACCGGCGAACTCCTCGACGCCTCACTCGACGTGCTGAAAGAGGGCGGGCACTTCATCGAGCTCGGCAAGACCGACCTCCGCGATCCCAGCGAACATCCGGGGTTGCGCTTCCACGCCTTCGACCTCTCCGAGATCGATCCCGCTCATCTGCAGGGCATGCTGGCCGACCTCACCCGCCTCTTCGAACGCGGGCCGCTGACCGCGTTGCCGGTCACGGCGTGGGACATCCGGCAGGCGCCGGAGGCGTTCCGGTATCTCGCCAACGCCCGTCACACCGGCAAACTCGCGCTCACCATTCCTGCCGCACCCGATCCGCGCGGCACCATCCTGATCACCGGCGGTACCGGTGCCCTCGGCAGCGTCCTCGCCCGGCACCTCGCCGCACGTCACCCCGACTGCCACCTCCTGCTGGCCAGTCGGCAGGGACCGGCCGCGCCCAACGCCGAGAACCTCCGCGACGAGCTCGGCGCCACAGTCACCATCACGGCCTGCGACACCGCCGATCCGCACCAGTTGACCGAGCTGATCGGCAACATCCCGGCCGAGCGCCCGTTGACCGGCGTCATCCACACGGCCGGTGTCCTCCACGACGCGCCGATACACGCCCTCACACCCGAACAGCTCGCGACCGTTCTCAAGTCCAAAGTGGACTCCGCCTGGAACCTCCACCACGCCACGCAGCACCACGACCTGGCCTTCTTCGTCCTCTACTCCTCGGCCGCAGGAATCTTCGGCAACCCAGGACAAGCCAGCTACGCCGCCGCCAACACCTTCCTCGACGCACTCGCCCAACACCGCCACAACCACGGGCTCCCCGCGCACTCCCTCGCCTGGGGCCCCTGGAACACCGACAGCGGCATGACACAGCACCTCACGCATGCCGACCAGCAACGCATGGCGGGCGTCGGTGCCCTGCCTTTCGACCCGGATAGTGGCGCGGCGGCGTTCGACGCGGCTCGCACGCGGCCAGAGCCGTTCCTCGTGCCGCTCCGCCTCGACATGACATGTCTTCGGTCCGCCCCGGCGATTCTCGACGATCTCAAACCCCGGCAGGCCAACAAGCGGCGTTCGGGCGAAACGAACCGCACGTTGGAACAGCTTCTCGACGGCCTGACCGAGAACCAACACGAACACGCCCTTCTTCAGGTGGTCCGGCGCGAGGCCGCCGCCGTTCTGGGGCATTCCGGCGCCGAGGCGATTCCGGCCGACCGCGTGTTCCTGGATCTCGGCTTCGACTCCCTCACCTCGGTGGAACTCCGCAACCGGCTCGCCACGGCCACCGGCCTTCAGCTCCCCACCACCCTCGCCTTCGACCACCCGACACCCGAAGCACTCGCCGGCTACCTCCACCGCCAACTCCTCCCCCGAGCCCAGCAAGCCACCACCCCGGCTCGCGCCGCCACCACTGACGAGCCGATCGCCGTCGTCGGCATGGCGTGCCGCCTGCCCGGCGGTGTCCACTCACCGGACGAGCTCTGGCAGCTCCTCACCAGCAACAGCGACGCCATCACCGGCTTCCCCACCAACCGCGGCTGGAACCTCGCCACGCTCTTCAGCGCCGACCCCGACAGCCCGGGCACCAGCTACACCCGGCGCGGCGGATTCCTCCACGAGGCGGACGAGTTCGACGCCGCGTTCTTCGGCATCAGCCCCCGCGAAGCCGCGACGATCGACCCGCAACAACGGCTGCTGCTCGAAACGTCGTGGGAAGCGCTAGAACACGCGCACATCAACCCGAACTCCTTGCAGGGCAGCCGAACCGGTGTGTTCACCGGCGTGATCTACCAGGACTACGGGGGACGGCTCACCGGCCGCGTGCTCCCGGAGTTCGAGGGCTATCTCGGCAACGGGAGCACGGGCAGCATCGCATCGGGCCGCGTGTCGTACACCTTCGGCATGGAAGGCCCGGCTGTCACGGTGGACACCGCTTGCTCGTCGTCGCTGGTGGCGATGCACCTGGCGTGCCAGTCGCTGCGCTCCGGTGAGTCGAGCTTGGCGCTCGCCGGAGGCGCCAGCATCATGGCCACGCCCACCCCGTTCATCGAGTTCAGCCGCCAGCGCGGCCTCGCGCAGGATGGCCGTTGCAAGGCGTTCTCCGCCAACGCAGACGGCACTGGCTGGGCCGAAGGCGCGGGCGTGGTGGTGCTGGAACGGCTGTCCGACGCGCAGCGCAACGGCCACCGCATCCTGGCCGTGATCCGAGGCAGCGCGGTCAACCAGGACGGCGCTAGCAACGGGCTCACCGCCCCCAACGGGCCCTCGCAGGAACGTGTTATCCAACAAGCACTGGCCAACGCCGGGCTCACGCCCGCCGACGTCGACGCCGTCGAAGCCCACGGCACCGGAACATCGCTCGGCGACCCCATCGAAGCCCAAGCGCTCTTGGCCACCTACGGCCGGGACCACACCACCGAACGCCCCCTCTGGCTCGGATCGCTGAAATCCAACATCGGCCACACCCAAGCCGCCGCAGGCGTCGCCGGCGTCATCAAAATGATCCAAGCCCTCCACCACAACCAGCTGCCCGCCACGCTCCACGCGGACAAACCCTCGACCCATGTCGACTGGAGCAGCCGCACTCTCGCACTGCTCACCGAAGCCCAGCCTTGGCCCGAAGGCGACCGCCCTCGCCGAGCGGCCATCTCGTCCTTCGGTGTCTCCGGCACCAACGCCCACCTCATCCTCGAACAGGCACCACCAGAAGAGTCCACACAGGACGATGAGGGCTCAGCGATCGTGCCATGGATGATCTCCGCCAAGACGCCGGAAGCGCTTGAAGCGCAAGCGGAACGCCTGCACGCTCATCTCCGCGACCGGAACGACTGGTCACCCGTCGAGGTGGCCTGGTCGCTGGCCACCACCCGGGCCACCTTCGAGCACCGGGCCGCCGTTCTCGCGGCTGACCGCCAAGAATTCCTGGCAGGACTGGAAACCCTCGCCCACGCCGAAGAAAGCTCTCTCGTAGCACGAGGTGTCGCGGCAGGCGATCCGAGCGTGGCGATGCTGTTGTCCGGGCAAGGCAGCCAACGACCCGGAATGGGCCGGGGACTCCACGAGGCGTTCCCGGTATTCGCCGAGGCCTGGGACGAGGCGTGCGCGCACCTGGATCCACTACTCGGATTGGACCGGCCACTCACCGACATCGTTTTCCACGGCGAGCCTGCCGAAGTGAACGACACACTGGTCGCACAACCCGCGCTGTTCGTGCTGCAAGTCGCACTGTTCCGCCTGCTCGAACACCACGGCATCACCCCCAACTACCTCATCGGCCACTCCATCGGCGAACTCACCGCCGCCCACTTGGCTGGTGTGTTCTCCCTGCCCGACGCCGCCGTCCTGCTGGCCGCGCGGGCCAGATTGATGCGCACTCTGTCCGATACCGGGGTCATGGCCGGTATCCATGCCGGAGAAGCCGAGCTCACCGCCGCCCACCCCGAGCTCCTCGATCCGCACAGCGGCGTCTCCATCGCCGCGATCAACAGCCCTCGGCTCACCGTCATCTCCGGCGATCCCGATCCCGTGCACGCCATCGCCGAGCACTGGCGAAGCCTGGGACGCACCGCCAAGGAATTGCACACCAGCCGTGCGTTCCACTCGCCCCACTGCGATCACATCCTCGACGAGCTGGAACACACCGCACAGCAGCTGACCTACCACCCGCCGAAGATCCCGATCATCTCCACCGTCACCGGGACTCCCACCGACGACATCACCACACCGGCCTACTGGGCCCGCCAGGTGCGCGAGCCCGTCCGCTTCCACCCGGCCCTCGCCTGGCTGCACCAGAACCACGCCGTCACCCACCACCTCGAACTCGGACCCGACGCCACCCTCACCACCCACGCCCTGACCAGCCACGACGAGACGCCCAGCCTTCCCACACAACAGCCCGGCGTCGACGGCGCCACCGGTTACCTCACCGCCCTCACCCACGCCCACACCACCGGCCTCTCGCCGCACTGGCCCGCGGTGCTCCCCCCGGTTCGGACCGTCGACCTGCCCACCTACGCCTTCCAGCGCCAGCCCTTCTGGCTCAACCCGCCAGACGACCACGGCATCGATACCGGCGCCGACGCCGGTTTCTGGACCGCCGTGGAGGACAACGATTCCGGCGCGGTCGCGAAGGCACTCGACATCGCTCCCTCGACCCCGCTGCACGAGGTCGTGCCCGCCTTGTCGGCGTGGCGTCGGCGTCAGCGCGACGAGGCCGCGCTGAGCTCGTGGCGCTACGAGATCCAGTGGCGCCCGGTGCCCGCCCAGGAGAAGCCCGTTGTCCTGCAAGGAAACTGGCTGATCATCAGCACGCCCGACACCGACCGGGAAGTGCTCGACACCGTCACGCAGGCCATCACCGAGCACGGAGCCGAGGCGCACGCGGTCCCGGTCGAGAATCCGCTCGCTAGAACGGAATTGGCCGACCTCCTCCGAGGCGAGGCTCCGGCGGGCATCGTCTCGCTGCTCGGCGCTCCGTCCAGTGGTGCGGCCGACGGCGCGGTCGCCGCCACGATCACGCTCGTCCAGGCGCTCGGTGACGCCGGCATCACGGCCCCGTTGTGGTGCCTGACGCGAGGCGCGGTCGGCATCGACGAGCACGACCAGCCACCCAACCCCGACCTCGCGGCGCTGTGGGGCCTGGGACGCGTGATCGCGCTCGAACACCCCGACCGCTGGGGCGCGCTGATCGACCTCCCGCTCCGCCCCGACCGCCGGGCCGCAGCATCTCTCGCCGCGATCCTCGCCGACCGCGCGGAGGACCAGGTCGCCATCCGCCCGGCAGGCGCCCACGTCGCACGGCTGGCCTGGGTGCCCGCGACGACCGGCTCCCATTGGCAGCCCGGCGGAGCCGTCCTGGTGACCGGGGCTTCACCTGGCGTGGATCGCCTGACCGGACTGCTGGGCGAGCAGGGCATCGCCACGACTCAGGACGCCGGCCGCACGGTGATCCACCTCGTTCCCGGCGAAACGCCCACCGGTCTCCTGGCGACCACGGACGCCGTGGACGTCGAAGCGACGATGCGGCACTCGATCACCGAGCTCGCCCGCCTCGATGAACTGCTCGTCGACGGGCAGATCGAGACGCTGGTCATCCTCTCTGCCGTGACGGACGCCTGGGGCGCCGAGGGTTTCGCGGCGGGGGCGGCGACCAGTGCCTGGGTCGACGCGCTGGTTCGTCGGCGCAGGGCGGCTGGGCTGCGCGTGGTCTCGGTCGAGTGGGGCCCGTGGGCCGACTCGGACGATGCCGAGGCAGCTCGGCGGCGGGGCTTGCTCGGGATGTCGCCGGAGCTGGCTGTCGCCTCGTTGCGGCAGGCCCTCGACAACGACGACCACATCGTCGCCGTCGCGGATGTCGACTGGAACCGGTTCGTCGCGTCGAACGCGTCCCGCTGCTACGCCGACCTCGCCGAAGCCGACCACGACGCGGCCGCACGGGCCGACGAGCCGCACGCCGCGCTGCGCGAGCGAATCACCGGCCTCCCCGAGAAGGAACAACGCCGGGCCGTGGTGGAGCTGGTGCGCAGCGAGGTCGCCGCCGTGCTGGGTCATGCCGATCCGGCAGCGGTTCCGGCGAACCGGCCGCTGCAGGAACTCGGCTTCGAGTCCCTCACCGCCGTCCAGTTGCGCAACCGCCTCGCCAAGAGCACCGGGTTGCGGTTGTCGGCGACCCTGGCCTTCGACCATCCCACGCTCGCGGCCCTGGCCGACCACGTCCTCGGCCACCTCGTGCCCGAGGCGCCGGCCGCCGCGCCCGTTGCCGCGCAGTCGGCCGCCGGCGAGGCCATCGCGATCGTGGGCATGGCGTGCCGGCTGCCCGGCGGCGTGGATTCGCCGGAGCGATTGTGGGACCTGGTCAGCTCCCGAACCGATGCGATCACGCCGTTCCCGGCGAACCGCGGCTGGGACCTCGCCGGGATCTTCGACCCCGACCCGGATGCCGTCGGCAGGACCTACGTCCGCGACGGCGGATTCCTGCACGATGCGGCCGCGTTCGAGCCGGAGTTCTTCAGCATCAGCCCCCGGGAAGCGCTGGCGATGGACCCGCAGCAGCGGTTGGTGCTGGAAACCGCCTGGGAGGCGTTGGAGCGCGCCGGCATCGACCCGGCGACGCTCCGCAGCACACCGACCGGCGTCTTCACCGGCACGAACGGTCAGGACTACGCCGCGGTGCTGCGGCGCGAGCAAACGCCGGGCGAGCTGGAGCCGTTCGTCGGCACCGGCACCACGGCGAGCGTCCTGTCCGGCCGCGTCGCGTACATCCTGGGATTGGAAGGCCCGGCGGTGACCGTGGACACCGCCTGTTCGTCGTCGCTGGTGGCGATGCACCTGGCGTGCCAGTCGCTGCGCTCCGGCGAGTCGAGCCTGGCGCTCGCCGGAGGCGCCAGCATCATGGCCACGCCGGACGTGTTCATCGAGTTCAGCCGCCAGCGCGGGTTGGCGCGAGATGGGCGCTGCAAGGCGTTTTCCGCGGCAGCGGACGGAACCAGCTGGTCCGAGGGCGTCGGCGTGGTGGTGCTGGAACGGCTCTCCGACGCCGAACGCAATGGCCACCGCGTTCTAGCGGTGTTGCGTGGTAGCGCGGTCAACCAGGACGGCGCCAGCAACGGGCTCACCGCTCCTAACGGGCCCTCGCAGGAGCGGGTGATCCACCAGGCACTCGCCAACGCCGGGCTCACACCTGCCGACGTCGACACCGTCGAGGCGCACGGCACCGGGACGTCCTTGGGCGATCCCATCGAGGCCCAAGCGCTGCTGGCCACCTACGGCCGGCACCACACCGTCGAGCGTCCGCTGTGGCTGGGATCGCTGAAGTCCAACATCGGCCACAGCCAGGCCGCCGCAGGCGTCGCGGGCGTCATCAAGATGGTGCAGGCACTCCACCACGACGAACTGCCTGCAACGCTGCATGCCGAGGAGCCTTCGCCCCACATCGACTGGAGCAGCGGCACTCTCGCGCTGCTCACCGAACCCCAGCCGTGGCCGGAGAACGGCCGACCGCGTCGCGCCGCTGTCTCATCCTTCGGCGTCTCCGGTACCAATGCGCACGTCATCCTCGAACGCCCAGCGCAGGCTGCGGAGCACACGGTGCCCGAGGTTGCGGATACTGACGGGATCGTGCCGTGGGCCATCTCCGCGAAGACTCCGGAGGCCCTTGAAGCACAAGCAGAACAACTGCACCGCCGCCTGCTGGAGAACCCCGACTGGTCGCCCGCCGAGGTGGCGTGGTCGCTGGCCACCACCCGAACCGCCTTCGAACACCGCGCAGCGATCTTCGGCAGTGACCGCAAGGAACTGTTGGCAGGGCTGGAAAACCTGGCTCGCGCCGGAGAAGATCCGGACACAGTGCGGGGTATCGCGGTGGACGAGCCCGCTGTGGCGATGTTGCTGTCGGGTCAAGGCAGTCAACGGCCTGGCATGGGACGCGGCCTGTACGAGGCGTTCCCAGTGTTCGCTGAAGCATGGGACGAAGCATGCGTACACCTGGACCCACTACTCGGCTTGGACCGGCCCCTCACCGACATCGTGTTCCACGGCCAGCCCGCCGAAGTCGAGCAGACACTCATCGCACAACCCGCACTGTTCACACTGCAAATCGCACTGTTCCGGCTGCTCGAACACCACGGAATCAGCCCGGACTACCTCATCGGCCACTCCATCGGCGAACTCACCGCCGCCCACCTCGCCGGAGTGTTCACCCTGGCCGACGCGGCTGTCTTGCTGGCAGCACGAGCCCAGCTGATGCAGAACCTCCCCACCCACGGAGTTATGGCCGGCATCCAAGCCAGCGAACACGAACTCACCGAAGCCCACCCCGAACTCCTCGACCCGCACAGCGGCGTCTCCATCGCCGCCATCAACACGCCTCAATCCACCGTCATCTCCGGTGACGCCGACCGGGTGCGAGCCATCGCCGAACACTGGCACCAGCAAGGCCGCACCACCCGAGAACTGCACACCAGCCGAGCCTTCCACTCACCCCACTGCGAACCACTGCTCACCGAACTCGAACAGACCGCTCGTGAGCTGACCTACCACCCACCGACCATCCCGATCATCTCCACCGTCACCGGAACAACCACCGACAACATCACCACACCCGACTACTGGGCCCGCCAAGTACGCCAACCAGTCCGCTTCGCACCCGCACTCACCTGGCTCCACCAACACCACAACGTCACCCACCACCTCGAACTCGGCCCCGACACCACCCTCACCACCCTCGCGAACACCACCCACGACACACCCAGCCACGCCACCCTCAAACCCGACACCGACGACACCACCAGCTACGTCACCGCCCTCACCCACGCCCACACCACCGGACTCAGCCCCAACTGGGCCACACTCCTCCCGCGAGGTCGTGTTCTCGACCTGCCCACCTATCCCTTCCAGCGGCGGGACTTCTGGGCGTCGCCGCAGCCGTTGAGCGGCCGTGCGGAGGATCTGGGCTTCGAGGGAACCGGCCATCCGTTGCTCAACGCGCGCATCGATGTGCCGCAGACCGGTCAGGCGATCTTCACCGGTCAGGTCACGCAAGACACGCCGCTGTCGGGCACCGCCGCCCTCGACATGGCGCTGCACGCAGCCAGCCAGCTCGGGCACGTGCTCGACGACTTCACCGTCCACACTGCACAGATCGCCCCGCACGCTCGCACCGTGCTGCAACTGGCCGCCACACCAGGCGACAACGGCGATCTCGCGTTGACCCTCCATTCGCGCTGCGAGGGCGGCGATTGGACGCTGCACGCCGCCGGCCGCCTCCGAAGTGACACCTCGGACGCAGAAGGCATCGCCGCTCCGGTGGATCTCCAGGGCTTCTACGACGAGATCGCCGACGGCGAGGCCTACCAGGCCGGGACCGCGGGACTGCGAGCCGCGTGGCGCTACGACGGCCCGACCGATGTGCATCTCGATGTCGTGGACGAGGCCGGCCGCCCGGTGGCGGACGTGCGGCTCGACCTCAAGGCGCTCACCGCCGGCCCGGCCGACTCAAACCGCCTGTTCCGGCTCGTCTGGCGGCCTCTCGCCCAGCGGACCGAGGCGGTGGACCTGGGCTGGATCGTGCCCGGGCAGGACTCGGCGGTGCCCGACGACGACGTGGTCGTGGTCGATCAGCGCGATCACCGGGATCTGGCCGCCGACATCCCGGCTCTCGTGGGGCAGCGGATCCAGCAGCTCCTCGACTTCGTGCAAGCGTGGCTGGGCCGGGATGCCGAGGCCGGCTCGCGGATCGTGCTGCTCACCCGCAACGCGGTCACCGTCCACCCCGGCGAAGTGCCGGACCTCGGCACCGCTGCGCTGTGGGGGTTGCTGCGTCCCGCGCAGACCGAGCATCCCGACCGGATCGTGCTGATGGACGTCGACGATCCGGACGCGGCACCCGAAACGATCGCCCGGACCGTCGCAACGGCGCTGCACCACGGGGAACAGCAGGTCGCGCTCCGGGACGGAGAGCTGTTCGCCCAGCGCCTGGCGCCCGCCGAGCCGACCGGCGGCGGTTCCGCTCGCGGACTCGACCCGCAGGGCACCGTGCTCATCACCGGCGGCACCGGCGCCCTGGGCAGCCTGGTCGCCCGCCATCTCGCGGTGACGCACGAGGGACCTCTGCTGCTGGTCAGCCGCCGGGGACCGGCCGCCTCCGGCACCGAGCAGCTCCTCGGTGATCTGGCCGCGCTCGGTGCCCGGGCGGAGATCGTCGCCTGCGACCTCACCGATCCGGCGGCCCTGGCCGGGCTACTCGAAAGCATTCCCGGAGAACACCCGTTGACCGGCGTCATCCACACCGCCGGCGTCCTGCGGGATGCGCCGGTGCACGCCCTCCGGCCCGACGATCTGACGGCCGTGCTGGCTCCCAAGGTCACGGCGGCGTGGAACCTGCACGAGGCCACGCGACGGTACGAACCGTCCGCGTTCGTCCTGTTCTCCTCCGCCGTGGCGATCTTCGGCAATCCGGGGCAGGCGAACTACGCCGCGGCGAACGCGTTCCTCGACGCCCTCGCTCAGCACCGCGGCCATCTCGGCTTGCCCGCGCACGCCCTGGCTTGGGGGCCGTGGCAGATGTCGAGCGGCATGTCCACCGACCTGAGCGAGGTCAACCTGGCAAGGATGACGCAGGCCGGCATCGTTGCGCTGCAACCCGAGGACGGCCTCCGGCTGTTCGACGAGGCCTGCAGCACTCCCAGCACACACCTGCTCCCCCTGCACCTCGATGCGACGACCCTGCGCGCCTACGCCCGCGCGAACCCCGTCCCACCGCTGCTGACCGAGTTCGTCCCGGGGCAACGCACGCAACGCTCCGCGGCCGAGTCGCTGCACCGGCGCCTGGCCGGGCTGTCGGAGTCGCAGCAGTTCGAGGCGCTGCTGGACCTGGTGCGGGATCAGGTGGCGGGCGTGCTCGGCCACACCTGCCGGGACGCCGTGCCCGAGGAACGGCCGTTCCTCGACCTCGGCTTCGACTCCCTGACCTCCGTCGAACTCCGCAACCGGATCACCGCCGCCACGGACCTGCACCTGACCACCACCCTCGTCTTCGACCACCCGACACCCGCCAAGGTCGCCGCCTTCCTGCACCGGGAGCTCATCGGCGAGCCGGCCGGAATCCCGCCGCAGAACGGGAACGGCCAATCCGCCGAGGAGCCCGCGACGGCGGTTCCGGCGGCGGACATCGACGCCATGGACGTGGAGAGCCTGGTGCAAAAGGCATTCGAGAGCAGCGGGCGCTAGCCCCCGGGAATCAAGGGACCGAAATGGAAACCTCACGGGACAAGCTCGTCGAAGCGCTGCGACTGTCGCTCAAGGAAAACGAGTCGCTGCGCCGACGGCACCAGCAGTTCACCGCGGCGGCCAAGGAACCGGTGGCGATCGTCGGCATGGCGTGCCGGCTGCCGGGCGGCGTCCGCTCCCCCGAGCAGCTCTGGCGGCTGGTGAGCTCCGGCGTCGACGCGATCGCGGGCTTCCCGGTCAACCGCGGCTGGGACCTGGACACGCTGTTCGACCCGGATCCCGATGCCGCCGGGAAGTCCTACGCCCGCCACGGCGGCTTCCTGCACGAGGCCGACGAGTTCGACGCCGCGTTCTTCGGCATCAGTCCCCGCGAGGCGGTGGCGATCGACCCGCAGCAGCGGCTGCTGCTGGAGACGTCGTGGGAAGCCCTGGAACACGCCGGGATCGCGCCGGCATCGCTGCATGGCAGCCGGACGGGTGTGTTCACCGGCGTGAACTACCAGGACTACGGCGGCCGGCTCGCGCTGTGCATCCCGGAGGAGTTCGAGGGATATCTCGGCCACGGCAGCGCGGGCAGCATCGCCTCAGGCCGCGTGTCGTACACCTTCGGGCTTGAAGGCCCGGCGGTCACCGTGGACACCGCGTGCTCGTCGTCGCTGGTGGCGATGCACCTCGCTTGCCAATCGCTGCGCTCCGGGGAATCAACGCTCGCACTGGCCGGCGGTGTCACGATCATGGCGACGCCGACTCCGTTCATCGAGTTCAGCCGTCAGCGCGGGCTGGCGCGGGACGGCCGTTGCAAGGCGTTTTCCGCCGATGCGGACGGAACCAGCTGGGCCGAGGGCGTCGGCATCATCGTGCTGGAGCGGTTGTCGGAGGCCGTGCGCAACGGCCACCACGTACTGGCGGTGATCCGTGGCAGCGCGGTGAACCAGGACGGCGCCAGCAACGGCCTGACCGCGCCCAACGGCCCTTCTCAGGAACGCGTCATCCTGCAAGCGCTGGCCAATGCCGGGCTCACCCCCGCCGACGTCGACGCCGTTGAAGCGCACGGCACCGGGACGTCGTTGGGCGATCCGATCGAGGCACAGGCGCTGCTGGCGACCTACGGCCGGCACCACGGCGCCGAGCGGCCGTTGTGGCTGGCATCGTTGAAGTCCAACATCGGCCACACCCAAGCCGCTTCCGGAGTGGCGGGCGTCATCAAGATGGTGCAGGCCCTCCAGCACGGCCGGCTGCCTTCCACCTTGCACGCCGAGGAGCCCTCGCCCCACGTCGACTGGAGCAGCGGCAGCCTCGCGCTGCTCACCGAGCCGCAGGCGTGGCCGGAGACCGATCGCCCGCGCCGCGCCGCCGTCTCGTCCTTCGGTGTTTCCGGCACCAACGCCCACCTGATCCTCGAACAGGCGCCACCAGATCGGTCCACACAGGACACCGCGATCGTGGTCAGCGGAGCGGACACCGACGATCCGGCGCCGTGGGTGATCTCCGCCAAGACACCGGAAGCGCTTGAAGCGCAAGCAGAACACCTGCGCGATCATCTCCGCGGTCGGGACGACTGGACGCCCGCCGAGGTGGCCCGGTCGCTGGCCACGACCCGCACCCACTTCCCGCACCGCGCCGCGATCATCGGCGTTGATCGTCAGGAATTGCTGGCAGGGCTTGATGATCTGTCCCGGGGTCGGGACGCGGCCGGGATCATCCGCGGCCTGGCGACCAATCGCCGCAGCCGCGTGGCCATGTTGTTGTCCGGTCAGGGCAGCCAACGACCGGGAATGGGGCGGGGCCTGTACGAGGCGTTCCCGGTGTTCGCCGAGGCCTGGGACGAGGCATGCGCGCACCTGGACCCGCTACTCGGCTTGGACCGGCCGCTCACCGACATCGTGTTCCACGGGCAATCTGCTGAGGTTGAGCAGACACTCGTCGCACAGCCTGCGCTGTTCGTGCTGCA
>NZ_JBFAKG010000154.1:0-15271 GCF_040655595.1 Saccharopolyspora sp. NPDC050389 | reverse complement strand
CCATCTGTCGCAAGAGGAAGGATCAACCAAGGGCTTCATCCATGATCAACCGGGGCCGCAACACCAGCACCCGAGGTTAAACAACAAGCTATAGCGGCCATTTCCACTCACGACGCAGACCGGATCGGCGCTACCTCAGCGCCGGTCCTTCCGGTGGCCGGGCGTCGATGCCCCCGACCTCGCGTCCGGCCGCCGGAGCCTACTTTTGCAGCAGTCGCAACGCTTCCGCGTGCAGGTGGCCGTTGGTGGCGAGCGCGTTTCCGCTGTCGTAGCGGGGATTTCCGGACAGGTCCGTGAACTTGCCGCCCGCTTCTTCCACCAGGATCTGGGCCGCCGCCACGTCCCACGGGTTGACGATCGGTTCGGTGGCGATGTCGATCACGCCCTCTGCGACCAGGCAGTGGTGCCAGAAGTCGCCGAACGCCCGGTTCTCCCAGCAGGCGTCGATCAGCCGCAGGTAGGACTCCCGCGAGTGGTACTCCACCCAGGTGCCGAGGTGGGTCGTCGACACGTACGCATCGGCGAGGTCGCGCACCCCGGACACCGCGATCCGCTCCGGCTCCGCGTCGCCGGTGCGGCACCAGGCGCCCGCCCCGGCCGCCGCCCACCAGCGCTTCCCGAGTGCCGGCGCGCTCATCACGCCGACCACCGGACGGCCGCCGTCGACCAGCGCGATGAGCGTCGCCCACACCGGGACGCCGCGCAGGAAGTTCTTCGTGCCGTCGATCGGGTCGAGCACCCACGCCCTGCCGTCGCCGGCCGTGCCGCCGCGCTCCTCGCCGGCGACCACGTCGTCCGGGCGCTGCGCGCCGAGCACCTCGCGCACCGCGTCCTCCACCGCGAGGTCCGCGTCGGTGACCGGCGTGCGGTCGGGTTTGCGGTCCACGCTCAGGTCCCGGGCCCGGAACCGGGCGCCGGTGATCCCGTCAGCGACGTCGGCGAGGTGCAGTGCGAGATCGAGATCGCTGGTCACGCGAGGAACCCTAGCCCGCCTCGCCCGGCGATCGGGCAAGGGCCCGCGACCAGCCGGGTCCGGCGATTCGCCCATGACGCCGGACGTGATCATCCGCGCCCTCTAGGCTGGAAGGCGTGAGCGTGGTGCTGCTGGCAGAAGACGACCCGGCCATCGCTGTGCCGCTGTCCAGGGCGTTGCAGCGCGAGGGTTATTCGGTGCAGGTGATCGAGGACGGCCCATCGACGCTGCAAGCCGCGGCTTCCGGTGGGATCGATCTCCTGGTGCTGGACCTCGGGCTGCCGGAGATGGACGGCCTGGAGGTGTGCCGGCGGCTGCGGGCGCAGGGCCGCGGCCTCCCGGTGCTGATGCTCACCGCGCGCACCGACGAGGTCGACTTCGTCGTCGGCCTCGACGCGGGCGCCGACGACTACGTCGCCAAGCCGTTCCGGCTCGCCGAGCTGATGGCCCGGATCCGCGCCCTGCTGCGCCGCGGCGCCCCGGAGACCCTGGAGGCCTCCGGCGTCCGGCTCGATCTGACCGCCCGGCGGGTGCTGGTCAACGAGCACGAGGTGCAGCTGGCGAACAAGGAGTACGAGCTGCTGCGGGTTCTGATGCAGCACGCCGGTCAGGTGGTGACCCGCGAGGAAATACTGGAAGAGGTCTGGCCGGAGTCCGACCGCAAGGGCAGCAAGACGCTGGACATGCACATCTCGTGGCTGCGCCGGAAGCTCAGCGACAGCAACGGGCGGCTCGACGAGACCCGGATCGCCACGGTGCGCGGCGTCGGGTTCCGCTTCAACTCGGACTGATCCGCGATGCGCCGCCGAATCCTGCAGGCCACACTGCTCGCCGTCGCGGTGACCGCGGTCGTCCTCGGCTTGCCGCTCGGATTCAGCGCGCTGAAGCTCGTCCAGGATCTCACCACCGGCGACCTGTCCACCCGAGCCCAGCAGATCGCGACGCTGCTCGACGAGCAGATCGCCTCGCAGCGCGCGATCGACCTCAACGCCGCCCGGCTGGCGGTGCCCGACGGCGCCCGGCTGATCGTGCGAACCCAGGCGCACGACTACGCCTACGGCCCGGATCCCGGGAAGGACCCGTTGGTGGAGAGCGTGCCGATGGTGCAGAGCGGCACAGTCACCATCGCGGCGCCGAGCGGACCGGTGCGTACCCAGCAGCTGCAGGTGGCGGGGCTGGTGCTGATGCTGGTGGTGCTCTCGGCGGGCACCGGGATGATCGTCGCGACCCTCACCGCCCGGCGGCTCTCCGACCCGTTGAAGCACGTCGCGGCCCGCGCGGCCCGGCTCGGCGCCGGCGACTTCCGAGCCGATCCGCAGCGGCACCAGGTCCCGGAGCTCGATCGCGTCGCCGATGCGCTGGACGCCTCCGGCGCGGCGTTGTCGCAGCTGGTGCAGCGCGAGCGCGACCTCGTCGGAGACGTCTCGCACCAGCTGCGCAGTCGGCTCACCGCGTTGCACCTGCGGCTGGAGGCCCTCGCCACGACGGACGACCCGGAGATCACCGAGGAGGCCAATGCCGCCCTGGAGCAGGCCGAACGGCTCTCCGGTGTGCTCGACGACCTGCTCGCGGCGGCCACCGCGGCGCGCTCGCGGGACGCCGAACCGCTGGACGTGTCGAGCCTGCTCACCGATGTCGCGGGGGAGTGGCGGGAGCCGCTGAAGGCCGAGGGCCGGACGCTGCGGTTGAAGGTGTCGGAAGGCGTGCTCGCCCGCGCCACTCCCACGCGGCTACGGGAGACGATCGGCGTGCTGCTCGACAACGCGCTGCGGCACGGCGAGGGAACCGTGACGCTGGCGGCGCGGCAGGGCAGCGGCACCGTGGTCGTGGAGGTCGGCGACTCCGGCCACGGCGTGCCGGACGCGCTGGTGCCGTACGTCTTCGAGCGCGGCTTCTCCGGGCGCGGCTCGACCGGCGTCGGCCTGGCGCTGGCCCGCGCGCTGGTGGAGGCCGACGGCGGCCGCCTGGAGCTGAGCCAGGCGCGCCCGGCGATGTTCGAGGTGTACCTGCCGATCGCCCGCGCCGACGACATCCTCGGCGTCTCCTGGAACCGCGAATCCACCCCGCGCTGACCCGCTGGCGAGGCCCTTTCCGCTGGTCAGCTGCCGTGAGTCCTTTGGGTCGCTATAGCAGCCCAAAAGACTCACGGCCCCGTGCCTGCGGAAATGCCGCTCCAGAAGCGGGCCGTTGCCGTGTCGCGGCCGAACCGCGGAGTCTCAGCGGGTCGAGATTCGGTCGCGGGGCGCGGTTCGGCGGTCGGCCTGCTCGGCGGGGAAGACCCACTTCCGGAACGCCCACCAGCGGAACGCCATGCCGACCAGCAGCCCGATGATCTGCCCCGACGTGAAGTCGGCGATCTCCTCCACCAACCGGCTGGTGTAAGGCGTCTGCAGGTGCAGCAGGTACCGCGAGACCCACAGCGGCGCCGAGTACATCCCGACCGCGATGCCGCTGATCACGAAGTACAGCGTCGCTTCGTGGTGCCGCCGCCGGCCGCCGCGGGTGCGGAACGACCACTCCCGGTTCAGCACGTACGACACGATCGTCGCGGCCAGCACCGCGATCACCTTCGAGGTGACCGGCTTCGGCGACAGGATCGTCAGCTTCAGTGCGTAGAAGATGCCCGTGTCGATGAAGAACGTGATCGCGCCGACGACCCCGAACTTGAGCAACTCGCGGTGCCGGATCGCGAGGGACCGGTACGGGTGCGGGATGCGAGCGAGTACCGAATCGACAGCGGACACACCCCGAGTCTACGGAGCTGCTCCGACCGGGCGACCGCAGTCGCCGAATTACCTCGGTCGGTGCGGCTGTGACGTTGACCCCGTCGACGAAGTGCTCGTCGGCGGCGCAGTGCTGCTCGGTGTCTCCGAACTGCTCATCGGTGGCGCGGTGCTGCTCGGTGTCTCCGAACTGCTCGTCGGTGGCGCGGTGCTGCTCGGCGGTGTCGACGTGGTGGGTGGTGTCGTGGTCGGCGGTGTTGTGGTCGTCGAGCTGGTCGGCGGCGTGGTCGTCGTCGAAGTGGGCGTCTGCGAATCCGGCAGCGGCGCGTTCACCGGCCAAGGCCACCAGCAGTGCGCCGGGCGCCACGGCGGCCGGTCGCCCCAATCCCACGGCGGCCGTTCGCCCCAGCCCTGGTGCGGCGGCCACGGACATTCCGGCGGCGTGCTCGTCGTGGTCGGCGCCGGTGGTTCCGGCTCGGGCGGCGTCGGTAGCCACGGGAACCAGAGCCGCACGGTCACCGGGTCGCTGTCATCGGCCGAACCCAGCTCCGCGGCCACCGGGATCGTCACTTCGCGGATGATCCAGCCGTCCGCCGGTCCTGCCGGAACCGGATCGGCCCCGGACGGCTCCGTCGCGAGCAGGCCCACCGGATGCGGGTTCAAGGGCCACGGGAATCCCGGCAGTGCGGTCACCCAGGCCTCGCTGTGGAAGGACTTGCCGGGGGCCAGCTCGGCGGCGCACCGGATCCGGCCCGGTTCGAAGTCGCACATCGGCGACAGGCCGACCGCCTGAACGCCCGGCGGCAGCTTGGCCACGGCCTCGGCGCGCCCGGTGCTCGTTCCGGTGTTGCGCACGTCGATCGTGACCCGGCTGCACAGCCAAGGCACGTGGCCCGGGGTGTCGTGGCCGTCGCACAGCCGCAGCCCACCCGCGTTCCAGGAGGAGGTCCTGACGTCCACGCCGTCGACCGGCGTCGGCGGCTGGACCACGACCGGAACGGTCGGCAGCTGCAGCTGGATCTCGGTGCCCGCGCTGATGTTCGCGGTGATCTCGCCGCCGGTCGAGGACTCGTCGGCCTGGATGCGGTAGTCGAAGACGAACGACTCGCCGGGCCGGAGGCCGCGATCGGTGGTGCAGGTGATCGAGCCGGAGCCGTTCGTGCAGCTCACCGAAGGTGCGTCCGGGGCCTGCGCGCGAACCGGGGTCGACGACGCGACCCAGCTCTGCGGGCTCGTCGAGGCGGGCCCGGACCGGGTGGCGTTCGGCAGCCGCGCGGACACTCCCGGCGGCAGCTTCAGCGTGGAGATGACCGGCTCGGACGGCCCGGAACCGCTGTTGTTCACCATGATCGGCAACGCGACCGGATCGCCACCGGCGACCAGCTGGATCGGCTCGGCCGGTCCCGAGGCGTTAAGCACCGGCGTCGCCGCAGGCGGAGCCGGTGGCGGCGGCGCGGGTTGCGGTGCCGGTTGCGGCACGGGCGGCTGCGGAGTCGGCGGAGCCGGTGGCTGGGCCGCCGGAGGTTCCGGAGCCGGAGGCGGCTGGACGGCGGCCGGTGGCGGCGGCGCAGCCGCGGCGACCGGCACGGACTGGTCGGTGCCGGAGGCCAAGGCGATGGCGACGGCCGCGGCCAGCACCGCCGTCGCCGCCCCGGCGGTGATCGCCTGACGCGGCGCGGCGCTGGCAGCGCCGGCCGCACCGGAGGCGCTGCCTGCGGCGACTGCCGCGCCGGCGGCCGCTCCGCCGGAGGACGAGAGGGCGAGGTAACCGGTGACGGAGCCGCCGAGCACCAGCGGCGCGATGATGACGCGCAGCGCACCGTTGACGTCGGCGAGCTCCGCGGCCAGCGCGCGGCAGCGGTCGCAGCCATCGAGATGCGTCTCGACCTGGGCGGTTTCGCGCTTGGACAGCCCGCCTCGGGTCCACGCGCCGAGCCGGTCGACGGCGGCCCGGCACTGCTCGACGCCGGCCTCGGCGGCGTCCAGCTGCCCGAGGTGCACCTGCAGGTAGGCCTGGCGGAGCCCTTCGCGAGCCCGGTAGGCGAGCGCGGAAACGCCGTTGGGCGTCAGGCCGAGCAGCGGCGCCACCTGCGCCGGCGTCTGGCCTTCGATCTCGATGTGCCACAGCACGGTCTGCCAGCGCTCCGGCAGCCGGGTGAACGCCTGCGCGGCGAGCGTGCGCTCCAGCCCGGCGACCGCGGTGTCGGTGAACGGCACGCTCACGTCGGCGCCGGACACCTCCGCGACGTCGTCGGCGAGCTGCACCTTGCGTTCGCGGCGGGTCCGGTCGTAGGCGGTGTGCCGCAGTGCGGTGAGCAGGTAGGCGCGGAACGCGGTGTTCGGGCCGCGCCCGTCGCGAAGCGTGTCGAGCACCTTCGCGAAGGCCTCGGAGACCAGGTCGTCGGCCTCCGCCGGGGATTTCGCGACCTGCCGCGCCATGTTGTACGCCGCGCCGACGTGCCGCTCGTACAGCTGCGCGTAGGCCGCGGACGAGCCGCTGCGGACCTCTTCCAGCAGCTCACCGTCACTGGGCCCCTGCACTTCGGCCGGTACTGTCGCCACGCCGCACCTTCCTCCCCGCAGGGCGTTCGCCGATCCCGTTCGTAGTAGGGAGTCATCTTCGGTCGATGTCATGACGTGTGAAAGCTGAAGATTATTGTGATCTAGATCTTATTGCTTGCGCCATCTGCTCCACCGTCATGGGCGACGCATTGCTTCGTCCCGTTGACAGGGAGTTGCTGAGGAGGGGCGTTGAGTATGAGGGAGTGGCCGCTTAGGTGTGACGCGACGACGGTGGATGGGCGTCGCCGTGCGCTGCGATCCCGCTGGCGCACGGCGAGCCTCGCCGCGGGCTGGCCGTTTCCGAGCGATTGGGCATCGGACGCGGTGGACGCGGTGTGCGCGGCGGTCGTGGCGGAGGGCGACGTGGCGGAACAGCTGGCCGATCTCGGCGCGTCCCGGGCGGAGGCCGGCGTCGGGCTCGCCGGGACGCTGCAGGACCTCGCCGCGCTGCACGCGGTGTCGGTCGGCGCGCACGACGGGCTGGTGTCCGCCGACCCGGACGCGGTGCCGACCGCGATGGTGCGCGCCACCGCGCTGGGCTGGTCCGATGTGGTCGCCCGGATGTCGGTCGGGCGCGAGGTGGAGGACCCGCTCACCGGCCTGACTACCGTCGGCTACCTGCGCACCCGGCTGCACGAGGTGTACCGGGCGGCCCGCGCCGAGGGGCAGTCGGCCGGCGACGGGCACGTGCTGGTCACCGTCTCGCTCGGGTCCACGGCCGACGACTACCCCCGGATGATGGCGATGGTGCTGATCGCCGACGCGCTGCGGACCGTGTTCGACGGCGGGGAGACCGCGTCGCTGCTGCGGTCCGCGACGGCGGTGGTGCTGGCGCAGCGCGACCGGCTGCTGCCCGCCCGTTGCCTCCAGGCGCGCTGGACGATCCAGCACCGCCTGGCGGCGGATCCGGCCCTGCGCGGCTGCGGGCCGGTGCTCCTGCGGGAAGATGTCCTGCCGGACGGCCACCACGAGGCGTGCGAGCTGCTGGCCTCCCTGTGATCGCCTGCGTGGCGATGGCTTCTCGAACGGCCATCGCCACTCGCGACGGCGGCGAAATCGCCTGTGAGGTAGGTCGCGTCGGGAGGTCCCGGCGCTGGTGCGGGCCGGTCGCCGCTCTAGGCTGACGGGGTGGACCACCGCACCGGAACCCCAGTTGTCGGCATGATCGGTGGCGGGCAGCTCGCGAGGATGACCCACCAGGCCGCGATCCCGTTGGGGCAGTCGCTGAAGGTGCTGGCGACCTCGGCGGATGACGCCGCGGCACTCGTCTCGCCGAACGTCGAGATCGGCCACCACACGGACCTCGAAGCGCTGAAGAACTTCGCGCAGGGGTGCGATGTGGTCACCTTCGACCACGAGCACGTGCCCGGCGAACACCTCCGCGCGCTGGAGGCATCCGGTGTCTCCGTGCAGCCCGGGCCGGACGCCCTGCTGCACGCGCAGGACAAGCTCGTGATGCGCCGCAAGCTCGCCGAACTCGGCCTCCCGGTGCCGCCGTTCGCCGAGGTCACCGCGGTCGGTGACGTGCTGGAGTTCGGCGCGGAGCACGGCTGGCCGTGCGTGCTGAAGACCGCCCGCGGCGGCTACGACGGGCGCGGCGTGTGGGTGCTCGACACCCCGGACAGCGCCAAGCGCACCGTCACCGAGCTGCTGGAGAGCGGCTCGAAGCTGCTCGTCGAGCAGTGCGTGGCGCTGCGCCGGGAGCTCGCCGCGCTGGTCGCGCGCTCGCCGTTCGGGCAGGGCGCGGCGTGGCCGCTGGTGGAGACGGTGCAGGAGGACGGCATCTGCGTGCAGGTGCTCGCCCCGGCCCCGAACGCCTCGGCGGAACTGGTCGAGCAGGCTCAGGACCTCGCGCTGAAGATCGCCGAATCGCTCGACGTCACCGGCGTGCTCGCGGTCGAGCTGTTCGAGACCGACTCCGGCCTGGTGATCAACGAGCTGGCGATGCGCCCGCACAACTCCGGGCACTGGACCATCGAAGGCTCCCGCACCTCGCAGTTCGAGCAGCACCTGCGGGCGGTGCTCGACTACCCGCTGGGCAGCACCGAGCTGACCGCGCCCGCCGTGGTGATGGCCAACCTGCTGGGCTCGCCGACCGAGCTGAAGATGGGCGTGGACGAGCGGCTGCACCACCTGTTCGCCCGCTACCCGCACGCGAAGGTCCACCTGTACGGCAAGAGCGAGCGCCCGGGCCGCAAGCTCGGCCACGTGACCGTGCTCGGCGACCGGATGGACGAGGTGCGGGAACAGGCGCGGCTGGCCGCGCACTGGCTGTCGCACGCCGAGTGGCTCGACGGCCACGAGATCCACTGACACAGCACCCGTACGACGCAGCGAAGCGAGAGGTCCGAGCGTGGCAGGCGAGAATCCATTGGTCGGCTTGATCATGGGCAGCGACTCCGACTGGCCGGTGATGCAGGCGGCGGCGGACGCGCTCACCGAGTTCGACGTGCCGTTCGAGGCCGGCGTCTACTCCGCGCACCGCACGCCGCAGCGGATGCTCGACTACGCCCGCACCGCGGCCGACCGCGGCATCCGCGTGATCATCGCCGGGGCGGGCGGCGCGGCGCACCTGCCGGGCATGGTCGCCTCGGCCACGGTGCTGCCGGTGATCGGCGTCCCGGTGCCGCTGAAGTACCTCGACGGCATGGACTCGCTGCTGTCGATCGTGCAGATGCCGGCCGGGGTGCCGGTGGCGACGGTGTCGGTGGGCGGGGCGCGCAACGCGGGCCTGCTCGCGGTCCGGACGCTGGCGGCGGACTCCGGCGAGCTGGGCGCCCGGCTGCGCGCGGACATGGCCAAGTTCCAGGCCGACCTGGAGGAAATGGTCCTCGGCAAGCACGACGCCCTCCAGCAGAAGGCCGCCCAGCGCTGACGCGGCCCCGCCTGGTCGTGAGTGCTTGTTCCGGTAAGAACCGGTATGAGCACTCACGAGCTTTCAGCCGAGCTGGTTGACCATCACCGCTTCGTGGGCGTTGCCGATCGGGCCTCGCTCGTCGTACAGGCGGGCGCTGGCCACGCCGATGCCGGTGGGCTGCACTTCCCGCTGGATCTCCATGCCGAGCCATTCGCCTTCGAACGGCCGGTGCAGGTAGAGCGTGATGTCGGTGTTGATCCACGGCCCGAAGATCGGCCCGATCGGGCTGGCGGCGCTGATGCAGTCGACGAGCACCGCGACGTGACCGAGCGGGCTCAGCGGCTCGCCGGGCAGCAGCGGTAGCGGCATCCGCATCCACGCCCGGCTGGTGCCGGTCGCGCTCTGGTCGGCCAGCCACCGCACCTGCACCACGTCGTGCACGCCCCAGCGCAGGCCGAGTTCCGGCGGCAGCAGGTGGCCGTCGGCGATTCCTTCGGGGCCGGGGAAGGGCACCTTCTCGGCTGGTTCCGGTCCGTCCACATCGGAGTGCCGGAGCAGCTGGGCGGTGGCGTGCGCGACGTCGTCGTCGCCGGCGGTGAGGGTCGCCTCGATGACGTGCAGCCGCTTTCCGGTCCGAAGTGGACGAACGGATGCGGCGAGCGGGGTGCGGGGCACCGGTCGCATCAGGTCGACGGTGAGCCGGGCGACGAACAGGTCGGGGTCGTCGGTGTGCTTCTCGACGGCGCGGGCGAGCAGCCCGGCGATCGGGCCGCCGCCGGTCAGTTCGCCCCACGGGTTGCCCGCCGCTTCGCTCGGCACGAACAGCTCGCCGTCGGCGTGGAAAAGGGCCTGGTTGTCGCGCATTCCCCGATGTTACCCGTCGGTAGTAACCGGGTGGTACTGGTCGTTTGCCAGTTTTCTGGCGAGTTGTCGCGGAATGGTTCCACATCTCGGGAGCCGTGTGAGCATCTTCTCGACGGGGATGGTTATTTGAAGGTTCACGTATATTCTTGGCGACGCCGCCAGATACCGACCTCGAAAGGTTCCTCCCATGCAGCACAGCCTTCGCGACGTGACGATCCTGGTCGCGCGCCTCGTCGTGGGTGCGACGTTCCTCGCGCACGCCTACCAGAAGTTCGTGCTCTACGGAATCGACAACGTCGTCGCTTCGTTCGGCAAGATGGGACTGCCCGCGGTCGCGGCGTGGTTCACCGCGCTGGTCGAGCTGCTCGGCGGCCTGGGGCTGATCCTGGGCGTGCTGATGCCGGTAGCCGGTGCCCTGCTCGCGGCGGTCATGGTGGGCGCGCTGTTCACCGCGCACCTCAGTGGCGGGTTCTTCTTGTCGGACGGCGGTTTCGAATACGTGCTGGTGCTCGCGGCGGCCAGCCTCGCGCTCGGCTTCAGCGGCACGCGCTTCACGCTCACCGGCCTGTTCACGGGCAAGTCGGTGGAAAACCGCGAGAAGGCCACGGCCTGATCAAAGCGAAGGGCGCCTTCGACCATTCCGGTCGGAGGCGCCCTTCGCGCGTCAGGCTGCTCTGGAAATGACTTTGATCTTTGTCTTTGAAGCGGCGTAGCCGCTTAGCCCACGTTTGCAGCTTGCGCCGCTGCGGGTTCTCAGGCGTCGGCTGAGGTTCCGCTGCCGGCGCCGCCACGCAGAACGAGTTTGGAAACCGTCTCTAGTTCAGGTCGACGGTGATGCGTTCGTCGGCGCGGCGCTGGGTCATCTTCTGCGGGTCAGGATTGGTGCAGTGCACCAGGGATGCTCGCGCGGCCAGCACGGTGAGGAGGCCGTCCACGACTCCGCCCGGCAGCCCCCATTCCAATGTGGACAGCACGCGGTCGTCGCGGCCGATGTGCAGGGCCTCGGCGCGCCGCCGGGCCTCGGCGAGCAGGTCTTCGACCGACAGGTCCAGCAGCGCCGGGTCGTCGCCGCCGACCGGCGAAAGCGGGCTGAAGTCGTCGCCGTGCACGCGGATGTCCGACACGTAGTCGGCGACTCCGCCCGGCAGGCCCCGCACCGGCGCGCCGAGCGCGTCCAGGCCCACGGCGGCGATGGTGTGCGCGCCCTTGCTGCTTTCCAGGTCGGACGCCGGGACGAACGCCACCTCGGCGCCCTGCGGGTCGTCGGTGATGTGCGCCCCGCACCACCAGGCGCCCAGCAGTACCCCGACGGTCTGCCAGTGCGCCGGCAGCGCCACCAGCACCGGCGCGCCCGGCTCCAGGTCGAGCTCGTCGACCAGCCAGTTCGCCGTCTTCGCCGCCCAGTTCGCGGTGGTCGCGCGGGACAGCTCGATGCGCGCCCCGGTGGCGTCGTCGTAGTGCGTGATCAGCGGCTTCGGGGCTCCGCCGGCCAGCAGCGGACCGAGCAGTGCCTGGGTAACGCTCATGCTTCGAGCCTAACGTCACGGTTCGAGGTCGAAGTCGCGGAGCTGGCCCCGGCCGGCGATGCCGAGCTTCGGGAACACCTTGTGCAGGTGGTATCCGACGGTTCGGTGGCTGATGAACAGCCGGGCGGCGATCTCGCGGTTGCGCAGTCCCCGGGCGGCGAGCGCGGCGACTTCGCGTTCCTGCGCGGTCAGCGCCGTGATGTCGCCGCGAGGCGCCGACCCGCCGCAGGCGCGCAGCTCGCCGCGGGCCCGCTCCGCCCATTGCCGCGCTCCCAGGCTCTCGAACAGGTCGATGCCGACCCGCAGCTCGGCGCGGGCTTCCGCGGGCCGCCGTTCGCGGCGCAACCACTGGCCGTGCAGGAGCGATCCGCGCGCCCGCTCGAACGGAAAGTCATCCACGTCCGATGTGGACAATCGATAGTGCTTCTCGGAATCGCCGGCGAGTGCCCGGCAGCGGTGCAGAATCGCTTGCAGCCACGGCGGATTCGACGAATCGATCGAAGGCTCGACGATCCGCTCCACGCGTCCGGCCCGGATATGTGCTTCGACGGCGTCAGCGGCGGCCAGCCGGGCGATGTGCTCGTGGGCTTGCGGCAGGCCCGGCGTGGACAGCGCCGCGAAGCGGTCGCTCGCCTGCTCGACGTCGCCGGATGCCAGCTCCGACACCGCCAATGCCCAGGTCGCCTGGGCGGCGGCGAGGTTGTTGTGCACCGGCATGGCGAGCTCCAGGGCGAGTTGCGCGTGCCGGCGGCAGCCCGCATCGCCGCGCCACGCGGCGAGCAGCGCGAGCTGGGACAGGAAGTCGGCCTCGCGCGGCCGCTGACCGGTGTCGCGAGCCAGGTGGAGGCCCTCGGCGGCGTGCTCCGCGGCGTCCGCCCACAACCCGAGTCGGCACTCCAGCTCCACCAGCCACGGCAGCGCGATCGCCGAGATGGCCAGCATGCCCGTGGTGCGCAGCTGCTCGTGGGCTGCAAGCCCGAATTCCCTGGCCGCCCAAGGATCCCGGCCAAACCGGTTGAGCAGCATCGGCAGCAACCAGCGGTGCGCGCCCGAGTCGCGGACCGGCTCGGGCGCGGCGTCGAACACCTCCCACGGCTCGGCGTCGACGACCCGCAGCTCCAGCACGTCCGCGAGCCAGCGGCCGTAGTTCCGGAACCCGGGCAGCTCGGCCACCTGCCGAGCCAGCCGGCGGGCGTCGCCGAGCCGGTCGGCGTGCAGCGCCGCATCAGCTGCCAGGAAGAACAGCTCCCCGGCCTGGTCCGGCAGTTTTGCCGCCCAGTTCTGGGCGTGGCGGCGCAGGAAGTGCAGGGCCGTGACCTGATCACTGCTGTAGAGCTCGACGAGGCTGCGGGTGCGCACCTGCATCGGGGTGTTCTCGCTGATCCGCGACAGCAACGTTCGCGCCAGCCCGACGTGACCGGATTTCCAGGCCACGTGCGCCGCGGCAGCGGTCCGGCGCTCCTGATCGGCCTTGGCCGGGCTCAACCGGGCCGAGTGCAGCAGAACCGAAGCGGTCGCGGCAAGGCCGCCGCGTGCCTCCGCGTCGTGCGCGTCGGTTTCGAGCTCGGCCGCGAGCGCCTCGTCCGGTTCGGCCGTTGCCAGGCAGCGGTGCCAGCGGGCGCGAAGCGGATCGGTGGCGGCCAGGGCGGCCGAGATCTGCCGGTGCGTCCGGCCGATCTGGCCGCTGGTCGCCGACGAGTAGGTCGCCGCGCGGGCCAGCGGATGTGCGAAGCGCAGGCGGCCGCCGGAGACCTCGACGAGCCCGGCCCGCTCCGCCGGATCGAGCGGGCCGCCGAGGCGCTCGACCAGGTCGAGGCGCCCGGTGTCGTCGGCTGCGGCGATCAGCAGGGCGGCTTGCGTTTCCGCCGGCAGCGCCTGGAGTTGGGCGGTGAACGCGGCTCGCAACGCCGTGTCGACCGGCACGGTTCCGGTGAGCGCGTCGAGCGCCAGCCGGTCCCGGTCCGCGCTGCGTCCCAGCGTGGCCAGCGCGAGCGGGTTCCCGGCGGTGGCGGCGACGAGCCGGTCGCGGGTCGGCCCGTCGACGGGTGTGCCGAGCTCGTCGAGCAACCGCGCCGCGCTGTCGCCGTCCAAACCGGAAAGCCGCAGCTCGGCCAGCCCGGCGCTGTCCACCGCGCGCGGAGCGGGATCGCGCACCGCGAACAGCATGCCGATCGGCCGGTCCGCCAGCCGTCGCGCGGCGAACAGCAGGGCGGTCATCGACGCGCGGTCGACGTCGTGCGCGTCGTCCACGACGACCAGCACCGGAGCCCGCTCGGCGACCAGGTTCAGCAGCCCCAGCACGGCGGCGCAGACCAGCCGATCCGTCGTCTCGCCGGCTGCCGTGCCCAGGGCCCGGCGCAGCGCATCCGCCTGCGGCTCGGGCAGCCCGTCGACCTCGTCCAGCACCGGGAGGAGGAGCTGGTGCAGCCCGCTGAACGCGATCTCGACCTCGGATTCCACTCCGCTCGCGCGAAGCACCCGGCCCGGCGCGCCGGGCACGACCTCGGCCAGCAACGCGCTCTTGCCGACACCGGCTTCACCGCGGATCACCAGCGCGTTTCCGGCGCCGGAGCGGAGCCCGGTCAAGACGCCGCCCAACACGCGCAGTTCCTCGTCCCGACCGATCACACCACCAGCTTAGGAGCCGCTCACCGGGGAGCGGTCACGACGGAATGCCGGGTGGCATCCGCATCTTGCCGCCCCGGCTCGGGCCGCCGCCGACCTCGACCGACGAGCCCGTCATGTAGCCGAAGTCGTCGCCGGCCATCGCGAGCACCGCCCGCGCGATCTCCTCCGGTGCGGCCATCCGCTCCAGGGCGCTGACGTTGAGCGGCCCCCACGCGTCCCGGAACGCCGGCCACACCGCGTCCGGGATACGAACGCGGTGTCCGTGGTGCCGGGCAGGATCGCGTTGACCCGGATGCCCCGCGTGCCGTAGTCCAGCGACGCGGCCTGCACGATTCCTTCGATCGCGCGTTTGCTCGCGGTGTAAGCGGTTCCGCCCGGGCGCGTCGAACCGGACGAGGTGCAGATGATCACGCCGCCGCCGCGGGCGAGCAGGTGCGGCACCTCGTACTTGATCGACAGGAAGACGCCGCGCTCGTTGGTCAGGTGCACGTCGTCGAAGTCCTCCGGCCGCATCTCGTGCAGCGGCGCGGACTTCGTGATGCCGGCGTTGTTGAAGGCGATGTCCAGCCCGCCGAAGCGGCGCGCGGTCTCGTCGACGAAGTGCTGCAGCTGCTCGGGAATCCGCACGTCGGCGGGCAGGTAGGCGGCCTCGCCTCCGGCCGCGCGGATCTCCGCCTCGACCTGCCTGCCCAACTCGACGCGCCGGCCGCAGAACGACACCCGGGCGCCTTCGGCGGCGAAGGCCTGCGCGGTGGCCCGCCCGATGCCGGACGTCCCGCCGGTGATCAGCACGGCCTTGCCGGCGAACCGTCCGCTGGGCGCGGCGGCGGGAGCGGGCTGGGTGGCGGGCCCGGCGAGGTAGGCGGGCAGCGCCGCGCCGGTCACGGTGCCGACGGCGCCCACCGCGGCTCCGGCGGTGGCGATGCCGAGCAGCGCGCGGCGGCTCCGCCGAACCGGGCGGCTAGTGGTTTCTTCTTCTGCGACAGGTGAATCCGTCATGATGCCGGTGGAAACCTTTCCGGGAAGCGATGTTGCCACCAGCTTCACGTCGAAGCCGCGGTCGGTCGCGTGCAGCGCCCGGTTCACGCGCGGCAGAGCGAGCGCGGTCGGCAGCGCGCAATCCAGTTGCCGCCCGCCG
>NZ_JBFAKG010000153.1:0-15394 GCF_040655595.1 Saccharopolyspora sp. NPDC050389 | reverse complement strand
CCTCCGGGACTGTCTGCGTGGCGCCCCTGAGGGGCACTCACGAACCCGAGGCCCACCGGGCGCTGATGCGGCGCCAGCAGTCCATGCAGGTGTCCTCGCGGATCCAGTCCACTTCGGAGCGATCGTGCAGACGCGTGAATACGCCCGCGAACTGCTTTCGGCGTCAGTTGTTGTGCCGTCGATGGACGTGGACGAGATGGCCGAGTCGCGTGAACGTCGCTCTGCGAGGTTCTTCGGTGACGGCTCGCCCTTGCTCTGGGTAGTGCTGGGCGAAGAGGCCATTCGTCGGCGAGTGGGTGGCCGAAACGTTCATCGCGCCCAGCTGGAACAACTCCGCTCGCTGGCCGAACTCGATCACGTTACGGTCCAGGTCATCGCACTGGAAAGCGGCGCGCACGCGGGTTTGGGCATCGCGTTCACGCTGCTTCACTTGGAGCACGCCAACTCCAGCATCGCCTACATCGAGAGCCTGACAAGCTCCGACTACTTGTCTCGACCCCAGCACGCCCGCGCATATAGCCTGGTCTTCGACCGGTTGCGGGTCGCAGCTCTGAGCGACCGGGACACCTTGTCCCTGATCAACCGAGAGATTGAAGCCCTTGGCTAGGAGTTGATCGTGTTACGTGGCTCGGACGGGATGATCTGGCGAAAGTCCAGCCGCAGCAACGGGGCACAGAACTGCGTCGAGATCGCGCTGGCCGCCGGGTTGGTCGGGGTTCGGGATACGAAGGATCGAGACGGCGGCACCTTGGTGTCCGTCGTCGGCAGTGGCAGGACTTCATCGCAGGGTTGCGCCATGGCTGATCGGTTGGGCGAGGACGTTGGCGACGTGTCGGATGGCAACAATCCGTGACGGGTGCTCGCGTTGATCGCCCGGTCAGGGGCAGACTGTTGGTGCGCTCGCACCCTTAACATCTAGGGTGCTCGGGGGGAGTCGGCGCGCCGGATCGGCGGTCGGACGACAGACGTCGCCGGAAAAGGCGCTTCGGCGACGGTGAAGGAGTTCTGGGTGTCCCTGCACGTCTCGATCGACTTCGGCACCTCGAGCACATGCACGGTGGTGTCCGTCGGTGGTGCCGAACCACAGGTGGTCGTCATCGACGGGCAGCCGCTGGTGCCGTCCGCGGTGTTCGCCGCGGCCGACGGCACGCTGTTCGTCGGGCACGAGGCCGAACGCCAGGCCGCGGTCGACCCGGCTCGTTTCGAGCCGCACCCGAAGCGCCGCATCGACGAGGGCGAGTTGCTGCTCGGCAGCAGCGTGCTGAAGGTCGCCGACGTGATCCGCGCCGTGCTGCAGCGCGCGGTCAGCGAGGCCCGCCGTTTCGCCGGCGGCGCGGCCGTCGACCTGCTGGTGCTGACCCATCCCGCGGACTGGGGCTCGATGCGCACCGCGGCGCTGCGTCAGGCCGCCGCCGGCCTGGGCAAGGAACTCGTCATGGTCCCGGAACCGGTCGCGGCGGCGGTGTTCCACTCCGCCGGGCACGGGCTTCCCGACGGCGGCGCGCTGGCGGTGCTCGACCTCGGCGGCGGCACCGTGGACGCCAGCGTGGTGTGCAAGCAGGGCTCGTCGTTCCAGGTGCTCGCCACCCGCGGCGAGCCGAACTTCGGCGGCGCGGACATCGACCAGGCGCTGCTGGACCACATCGGCCAGCTCGTCTCCGGCACCGATCCCGAGGCGTGGTGCAAGCTCGTCGAGGGCCGCGACATGCCCGATCGCCGCCGCCGCCGGGTGGTGCGGCAGGACGTCCGCGGCGCCAAGGAAACCCTGTCCCGGCACGCCTACACCGACGTGCCGATGCCGCCGCCGTTCTCCGACGCGCACGTCACCCGCGTCGACCTGGAGGCGCTGATCGCCGCGCCGCTGGCCAAGTCCGCAGACCTGGTGCTGACCACGCTGCGCGAGGGCAAGGTGGCCCGGCAGCAGCTGGCCGGGGTGTTCTTGGTGGGCGGTTCGAGCCGGATCCCGATGGTTGCGCGGCTGATCCACGAGCGCACCGGCGTCGTTCCGACCACTTTGGACCAGCCCGAGACGGTCGTGGCGCGCGGCGCGTTGCGCGCGGTTCGGCTCGACCCGGACCGCAGCGGTGGGCTGGCGCCCGCCGGCGCCTGGGCGGGCATCTCGACGGTGCGATCGCATCCGCTCCCGGTGGCCCCGCCGCCGGTCGGCCCCGGCGTGACCGCGGGCGACTCGCTCAGCGGGGCCCGGACCGTCGTCATCGGCGGCAGCGATCAGACGATGCCGGTCGCGCACCAGCACAGCCGCAAGAAGAACAAGTTGCCGTGGCTGATCGGTGCCGGCGCGGCGGCAGTGGTGGCCGCCGGCGTGGTCCTGACCCTGGTCCTGACCAGCAGCGGCCAGCCGCAGGCCGAGCCCGACGCGCCGCCCCGGCTGGCCTCGCAGTACGACTACGAGTTCGCCTATCCCAGCGACTGGAAGCAGATCGGCGGCGACCCGAAGAAGTGGCAGACGCTGATCGGCCCGCAGAACGACGAGCAGGACTCGTTGATCGCGGTCGAGGAGGGCAAGCTCAACTTCGACACCGACACCGACCGGAACCGGGCGGTTCAGCAGCTGTTCAACGACTACCAGCAGAACGGCCCGCAATTCTCCGAGTTCAACGCATCCACCAGTTTTGCGGGCCGGGACGTGGTGTACTACCGGCAACAAATGCAGGCCGCGACGGTCGAGTGGTTCGTGCTGCACCAAGGACAATTCCGGGTCAGCGTCGGCTGCAAGTACGGGATGGTCGGCAAGGACGACGTGCGGCGCGCATGCGAACAGGTCGTCGGGTCGCTCAAGGTGCGTTGAACCGGCGGTGAATTCGCTGCGGCGGAATGGTTTTCGCGGGCGGCCGCCGGACAGGGAGGCATTGCCATGGCAGATCCAGCGGATTCCGTCCGGCGGTTGCGGGCAGAACTCGGGGATGCGGTGGGCCGCAGTCGGCGCGCCCGCGGCGAAGCGAACCACCGCGCGCAGGATTTCCAAAGGCACACAAAGGAACTCGCCGGGTCGAAGCCGGCTGGTGCCGATTCGGGTCAGCGCGCGGCGGCGATCGCCTACCGGACCCGGATGGGACTGGAAGTCGAAGAGTTCACCGAAATCGAGCCGAATGTGCGCCCGGACACCGCCGAGAACGAGTCGGCGGCCGGGAAATCGCAAGAGCAAACGCCTTCCGACGGCAGCGATCTCGACTTTTCGCAAGCGCGAATCATGCGATGACCTGCGGGTTCCCCGTCCGGCGTTTACATCAGCAACGGGTTCACAAGAAATCCAGGACAACATGGAACCGAACGTGGCAATGTCTGCGTCGCAGGTTCATCCGGACTTGATGACGAGTTTGAAGGGGGTCACCCAGACATGGCTGGAATTGGTGCAGACGTCGAGGCGATTCAGCAGGCGTCGGTCGACATCGACGAGGCTCGCAACGCGGTCGAGCAGGCGCTCTCGCAGCTGAGCGGCCAGCTGGAGGGGCCGGTCGCGAACTGGAAGGGCGCGGCCGCGGACGTGTTCCGCAAGCTGATGGGCTCCTACGAGGAGAGCGGCAAGAAGATCCTGCAGAAGCTGGACGAGCTGGGCCAGAACGTGCAGAGCTCCGGTGCCGACTACGCGCAGGACCAGGAAGACCAGGCCCAGGAGATCTCCAAGATCGCGGGCATGCTCGACGGCTGAGCCGGACTTCTACGACCGACCTTCCGAAATCTTCACCATAGGCATTTGAGGGGATAAGCAATGAGCGAGATTGCAGTCAACTTCGCCGAGCTGCAGCAGGCTGCCGACGACCTGGGCGCCGCGGCTCAGAAGATCCAGGGTGAGCTGGACGACCTCGAGGGCAAGATCCAGAAGCTCGTCTCCACCTGGGAGGGCGAGGCTGTGGCCGCCTACCAGGAGGCGCAGAAGTCCTGGGACGAGGAGGCGGCTCGCATGCAGGAGACCGCCGCGAAGATGGGCATGGCCGTCGGCGCTGCCGGCGAGGCCTTCCAGGCCGGTGAGAAGAAGAACGCCGGTCGCTTCGGTGGCTGATCCCACCTGCTGAAGAGCGATCTGCGGCCCCGGCGAGCGCCGGGGCCGCAACGCTGTCCGGGGCCGCGCGGGTACCGCGCCCGGTGTTCGCTATCCTGATTCCGGCGATGCGCCAGGTCAGAAACCTCCGAGCAAGTATCGAGGACCCGTTTTGACCGGGCCAGAAGCCACCAAGTACCCTCATTCTTTGTTGTGCGGTGCGCGGCTGCAGTTCGCGCCAGCGGATCGGATCCCCTGCGGATCACGGTCCCGGCGGCGGTACTGGCGGACGTGCCGGTTCCCAGGGGAGTTCCTGTGGGAACCGACCGGCGTGATCGAGACGGGCTCCGCACTGACGATTCCGACGCGAACGACGACGAGGTAGATCCGTGCGCACGTACAGCCCGAAGCCCGGCGAGGTGACCCGCGCCTGGCATGTGATCGACGCCGAGGATGTGGTGCTCGGCCGGTTGGCAACTCAGGCCGCGACGCTGCTGCGCGGCAAGCACAAGCCGACCTACGCGCCGCACATCGACACCGGTGACTTCGTCGTCATCGTCAATGCCGAGAAGGTGGCCCTGACCGGTAACAAGCGCAACCAGGCGTTCCACTACCGGCACAGCGGTTACCCCGGCGGTCTGCGCAAGCAGTCCTTCGGTGAGGTGCTCGAGAAGCACCCCGAGCGGCTGCTCGAAAAGGCGATCAAGGGCATGTTGCCGAAGAACAAGCTCGGCCGCGCGATGGGCAAGAAGCTCAAGGTCTACGCCGGCGCGGAGCACCCGCACCAGGCCCAGAACCCGCAGCCGTTCGAGATCAACGCGAAGGTCGAGAAGTGACTGACGAACTTCAGCAGGAAGAGAACGTGACCCCGGCTCCGGAGGAGACCGCTGAGGTCGCCGCCGAGGAGGCCGAGGTCGCCGCCGAGGAGACCGCCGAGGTCGCCGTTGAGGAGACCGTCGAAGAGGAGGCGGCTGCTCCGGCTCCGATCCCGGTGCCGACCGGTCGCCCGGTGCAGACCGTGGGTCGCCGCAAGGAAGCCGTCGTCCGGGTCCGGCTGGTGCCGGGCAACGGCAGCTTCAAGCTCAACGGCAAGACCCTCGAGCAGTACTTCCCGAACAAGGTGCACCAGCAGCTGATCAAGGAGCCGCTGGTCACCGTCGAGCGCGTGGAGAACTTCGACGTGCTGGCCACCCTGCACGGTGGCGGCCCGTCGGGCCAGGCCGGTGCGCTGCGCATGGCGATCGCCCGTGCGCTGGTCGCCTACGAGGCCGAAGACCGCCCGGCGCTGAAGAAGGCGGGCATGCTCACCCGCGACGCGCGGGAGAAGGAGCGCAAGAAGTACGGCCTCAAGAAGGCCCGCAAGGCGCCGCAGTACAGCAAGCGCTGACGCGAACTTCATCCGATCTGCGGGAGCAGCCTCGTCCGTTTTGGACGAGACTGCTCCCGCAGTCGTATGCACCGCCGCGGAGTTTTCCGCGTCACACGAGGAGGACGTGCTGCTGATGGCTCGGTTGTTCGGCACCGACGGGGTGCGCGGGTTGGCCAATGCCGATCTGACGCCGGAGCTGGCGATGTCGGTGGCCGCTGCGGCGGCACGCGTGCTCTACGACCGGGACGATTCGCAGCGCCGGGTGGCGCTGGTGGGCCGCGATCCCCGCGCCAGCGGCGAGATGCTGGAGGCGGCGGTCACGGCGGGCCTGACTTCGGCCGGCGCCGATGTGCTGCGGGTCGGCGTGCTGCCCACGCCGGCGGTCGCGCACTTGGTCGCGGAGCTGGGCGCGGACTTCGGCGTGATGATCTCCGCCTCGCACAACCCGATGCCGGACAACGGCGTCAAGCTGTTCGCGGCCGGCGGGCAGAAGCTCCCGGACACCGTCGAGGACGAGATCGAGGCGCGCCTGACCGAGCAGGTCGACCGGCCCACCGGGGCCCAGGTCGGCCGCGTCCGCGATGTTCCCGACGCGGTGCGTCGTTACGTCGATCACCTGCTGACCGCGGCCCCGCAGCCGCTCGGCGGGCTGAAGGTCGTCGTGGACTGCGCCAACGGCGCGGCTTCGGTCGCGGCGCCGGAGGCCTACCGCCGGGCGGGCGCCGAAGTGATCGCGATCAACGCCGAGCCGGACGGCATCAACATCAACGACGGTGTCGGCTCGACCCACCTCGACGTGCTGCAGGCGGCGGTGCTCGAACACGGCGCGGACCTGGGCATCGCGCACGACGGTGACGCCGACCGCTGCCTCGCGGTGGACGCAGGCGGGGCCGTGGTGGACGGCGACCAGATCATGGCGATCCTCGCGGTGGCCATGCACGAGGCCGGCGAGCTGACGGAGAACACGCTGGTCGCGACGGTGATGAGCAACCTCGGCCTGCACCTGGCGATGCGCGAGCAGGGTGTGGCGCTGCGCACCACGGCGGTCGGCGACCGGTACGTGCTGGAAGAACTGCGGGCGGGCGGGTTCGCGCTCGGCGGCGAGCAGTCCGGCCACGTCGTGCTGCCCGGCCACGCCACGACCGGCGACGGCCTGCTCACCGCGCTGCGGCTGATGGGCCGGATGGCGGCCACCGGCACGCCGCTGGCGTCGTTGGCCAAGGTCATGCGACGGTTGCCGCAGGTGCTGATCAACGTGCGGGTGGCCGACAAGGCCACGGCGTGCGCGGCGGCCGACGTCGCGTCGGCGGTGGCGGCGGCGGAGGCGGAGCTCGGTGACACCGGCCGCATCCTGCTGCGCCCGTCGGGCACCGAGCAGCTGGTGCGGGTGATGGTCGAGGCGCCGAGCGAGGAGAGCGCGCAGGGGGTGGCCGAGCGTTTGGCCGAACTTGTTGCCTCAATCCGGTGATCTTGTGATTTTGATCTCTCGCGGCGGCGCGATCTGTGAGAGCCTGCTCACATGGGTGCCATCGTTGTCGCCATGGTTGTTGGGCTCGTCGCTGTCGGGCTCGTCGTCGGTATCGTGATCTTCTCCGCGCTCGCGCTGGCCGGCATGAAAGCCGTCAACGCCGCGCACGAGAGCAGGTCGTGGTTCGTCAACCGCAGGCGAAGCTGAGCGTGAGTCATGCGCGGACGACTCTTCGGTGATCTGCTGATCGTTCTGGTGGTGCCCGCGGTGCTCATGATCCTGGGCGCCTTCGTGTTCGCCGTCGTGCTGGCGCAGGGCTGGGGCCTGCCTCTGATCCTCGAGGGCGGCGGCCCCTACTGACCGCCGGCTGAGCCCGCGGTGTGATCCGGCATCATGCGGTGCTGTGATCTCCATCGATCTGCGGTCCGTTGTTCTGCTGCTCGGCCTCTTGGCGGTCGTCGGCTTCATGGTGCTCTTGGTGGTGCTGTTCCGGCGGCGTTGAGCTCCCCGTCGCCGACCCGCCGACGCGATGTCCTCCGATAGGTTCGGATCGAACGATTGGAGGCCGCATTGATCTTCTCAATCCTGATCGTGGTCGCGGTGAGCGCAATCGCCGGTGCCGGTGGTGGCGCGCTCATCGCGCTGACCATGAAGAACAAGGCCCCGGCGCAGCCGCCGACGCAGCAGTTCCCACCGCAGCCGCCCCAGCAGTTCCCGCCGCAGCAGGGCTTCGGGCCGCCGCCGCACGGCCCCTATCAGCAGTGACGGCCGCGAATCCGCACAGTCTCGACGAGGAGAAACGTTGTTCACGGTTATCACGCTGGTGATCAGCCTGGTCGTCGGCGCCGGCGCCGGTGCGCTGACGGCGCTGCTGATCGTCAAGAACGGCAACAGCGCCCAGCGTCCCGCGCCGTTCCCGCAGCAGGGCTTCGCCCCGCAGCCGCCGCAACAGCAGCAGTACCCGCCGCAGCAGGGCTTCGGGCAGCCGCCGCAGGGGCCGTACCCGCCCCAGTGATCGCCTTCGCCCTTCGCGGATGCAAGCACCTCGCCGGATCTGCCGTTTCACCCTGCGGAACCTGTCAAGATTAGGAACCGGTGAGGCACGCGTGCCGTCACATCCCTGGTGCGACGTGCGCGACAGGTCCGGTGAAGGGGGCACGATGAGCGGGGCGCAGACCTCGGGAAGTGACGTCTCGAAGGCGGCCAATGCGTTCTCCGACGGCGCCGGGTCACTCAAGGAGCAGGCCAAGAAGGCCACCGATACGAAGCTGACCGCGGAGAAGTTCGGCAAGAAGTTCCACGAGGCCGGCAAGGCCTACAAGGACGCGTTGGACAAGCTGGGGAAGAACATCGAGTCGTTCGGCGAGCACGGCTCGAAGCTGTCCGAAGACTTCTCGGCGTCCGCGAAGGAATACCAGGCCCGCGACGAATCCGGTGCCGACGAGGTCGGGAAGGTGCAGGCCTGATGGCGGACGAGAAGAAGGAAGAGGAAAGCAGCTTCGGCGAGGAGTTCGGTTCCGTCGTCGGCGGCATCCAGGGCGGGATCACCGGCCTGGTGGCGGGCCCGGCGGGGGCCGTGGCCGGTGCGAAGATCGGCTCGGAGGTCGGGGAAGCGGTCGGCGGGGCCGTGCAGGACGCGGGCGAATGGGTCGGTGAGACCGTCTCCGATGCCGGCAGCTGGCTGGTCGACAACGCGGGCGGCATCGCCGACACCGCGATGAGCGTCGTCAACCCGATCGGCGGCGCGCTGTTCGAGAAGGTCACCGACGGCGGTTTCTCGGCGCTGCAGGAGAAGGCCAAGGCGGCCGAGGAGCGCAAGGGCAAGTTCGACGACGCCAAGAAGAAGCTCGAGGGCGGCGGCTCCGTCGGCACCTCCGACGAACTGCTCGACGACGGCAAGATGGGGCTCGACTTCTTCGAGAAGTTCCTGCCGCTGTACAAGGACTGGGCGGGCAAGGGCGCGGACTTCCAGGGCGACGTGGTCGAGGAGTACGACCAGCTCCGCGAGATCGACTTCGGCGCGTTCCGGGAGGACGCCGAGCGGCTGGGCGGCGTGCAGCAGGCGCTGCTGGACCAGAACGACTCGATGGGCCAGTCGTTCCAGGGCGCCAAGCAGACCTGGCAGGGGTCGGCCGCGGACGCGGCCGAGGCCAAGGTCGGCAAGTACAGCATGGCGGGCACGACGGTCACCAACGAGACCGAGAACATGGCCGGCGCCATCACCCCGGCCGTCGACGGCATCCAGCAGACGGTTCGCGAGTACGCGAAGTTCGTGCTGGAGCTGGGCAAAGAGATCAAGTGCGCGGGCAAGGATCCCGACGACACCAAGGACGAGATCCGCAAGGCGCGCGGCGACATCGGCCTCGAGGACCTCAAGGACATCGGGATCGACGACATCTTCTCGGGTGCCTGGTCGATCATCAAGGACCAGGCGATCGGCATCATCCTGGGCGGCCCGATCGGCGGGATGATCGGCCAGTTCTTCGGGGCGAAGGACGCCTGCGACGAGATCCGCCAGGGCCTGATCGACGACGCCAAGAAGTGGCTCGACGAGTCCTTCAAGCCCGAGATGGAGCAGAAGTACCAGGGCTTCAAGGATCAGAGCAAGGCCACCCAGGACGCCGTCCAGGCCGCGTACGACCAGATGATGCAGGCGTCCAAGGTCAGCGACGACCCGTTCAAGGGCCTCGACGGCGGTGGCGACGGCGACGGCGGCGGCAATGAAAAGGGCGGCGGCGGTAACGGCACCGGCGGTGGTGGCAGCGGCACCGGCGGCGGTGGCTCGGGCGCCGGTGGTGGCGGTGCCGGAACCGGCGGTGGCGGCGGCGGTGGGGCGCCGAAGCCCCCGGAAATGCCGGAACAGCCGGAGATGCCGAAGCCGGAGATGCCGGAGATGGGCGGTGGCGCCGGTGAGCAGGGCGAGCAGGAGAAGGTGACCCTCGGCGAGGGCGACGACGCGGTCACCGTCCAGAAGCCCGGCCCCGACGGCAAGACGCAGGTCGAGCTGATCGGCCCGGACGGCAAGCCGAAGACCTACGAGGTCGACTTCGGCCCGGCGGGCGGTGCTCCCGGCGGTGGCGCGGCCGACGGCGTGCAGACGATGCCCGCGCCGGGTGGAGTGCCGGGGCAGCCGCCGGTCGGCGGGCCGCCCGGTGGCGAAGGCCCGACCCAGGTGAAGGCGGGCGAGGACGGCAAGGCCGTGATCAAGGAAGGCGACCGCACCATCACGCTGGAGCGGACGCCGGACGGCCAGGTCAAGGTCAACGTCGACAACGGCGGCGGGCAGCCGCCGCTGAACCAGACGATCGACTTCGGCAGCGACCAGCCGAAGTCGCCGATCGACGCCGAGCGCATCGGGACCATGCCGGCGGAAGCGGGACCCGGCGGGATCCGGCCGCCGGAGACCGGCATGCCCGCGCCCGACCTGGGCCAGACCTCGCCGGAGAACGTGGGAACCATGCCGGCGCCGGCCGTTGGCACGCCGATGCCCGCGCCGGATCTCGGGGCGCCGATGCCCGCGCCCGACAGCGGATTCGGCACCACGATGCCTGCCCACGACGCCGGTGTGGGCACCATGCCGGCGGCGGATCCGGGCTTCGGCTCGCCCGCTTACGGCAGCGGCGCGAGCACCATGCCAGCGTTCGACACCGGCGTTCCGGCGGCCACCGAGGCCGCGGCGGCGGGCGCACCGGCGTCCACCTCGCCGCAGTCGGCCGGCATGAGCTCGTTCAGCAGCCTGGGCGAAGGGGTGCAGAACTCGTTCGGCAGCGCCTCCGGCCAGCTGTTCGGCGGCCCGGACCAGCACGGCATGCCCACCGGCCCCGACCAGCACGGATCGACCGGCCTGGCCTCGCTGTCGTCATCCTCAGGCGACTCCGCCGGCGGCAGCCCGCAGGGTGCCACCGGCCTGTCGGCGCTGGGCGACCCCAACGGCGGTGCCGGAGCGGGCCAGTCCGGCCAGCAGAGCGGCCAGGGGGGCAACCAGAGCTCCGCCATGGGCGGCGGGATGATGGGCGGCATGGGCGCGATGGGCGGCCAGGGCGGTCAGCAGGGCGGCGAACAGGAGCGCGCCAACAGCAGTCCGTGGCGCACCCAGGGCCAGCTCTTCGACGACGGCGTCGATGCTTCCGGCGTGCGGTTCCGGTCGGTCCTCGGCGATGACCGGGATAGGTGAGCGTGATGGTTCTGATCAACCAGCAGGTCGCGGACGAGATCGCGACCTTGGTCGCGCGGCACCGCTACGGCGTCGAGGACAGCATGGATGCGGTCCGCGCCGCGGAAGCCGCGTCGGCGCAGAAGAACGAGGAGATCAAGGCGGCGGCGGACGAGCGCAAGCAGGATCTCGTCGAGAAGGCCGCCAACGCCCAGCCGCCGGAGGACAAGACCCGGAACGACTGGGCGGGCAAGCGGAACGAGGAAAGCAACGAGATCAGCCTCGGAGTCGACGACGAATTCGAGGAGGCGTCGCAACCGGCGGCCCGGCCCACGCCGCCGCCCGCGCCACCACCGCCGCCTCCGGCGGCGCCGAAGCCGGCACCGCGCCGGCGGGCGGCGTTCGAGGATGACGACGACTACGAGAACCAGAGCTGGTTGAGGTAGCACCGAAGCGAAGGCCGGGCCGCAGATGTGGCCCGGCCTTTCGCATCGTCTTGAGCGGGGAGAGGTCGAAGGTCGAGATCGGCCGGATCGCGGACCCGGCCCTGGTGGGCAGCGGCGCGTTTCCGCCGGAAGATCTGCGGGGCAAGGAAGTCCTTGCGCGTCAACGGTTTCGGCCTGCCGTGTCGGAGCGATGATCGCTTCGTCCAAACTGGACAGTGGCCGTGATCGCGCGATCGCTGTTGGTGGTCGCCTATCCTCTCGGGGTGCATCCGCAACAGCCTGACCCGTCGGGGCAGCCGCAGTACCAGCCCCAGCAGCCGCCCGCTCCGCAGATCCCGCCGGGACAGCCCGTTCCGCAAGCCGGACAGCAGTTTCCGCCGCCCGGACAGCCCGTTCCGCCGCCGGGCTACCCGGTTCCTCCTCCTCCGCCGCCGAAGAAGAAGAGCCGTGCCGGTTGCATCGTGGCCGCCATCCTGGTCGCCATCCCGGCGCTCCTGATCGCGGTCGTCGCCGCTGGCTACTTCTACTTCAAGCACCAGCACGTCTCCGAGCCGGCCGGGCAGACACCGAGCGGCGAGCCGATGGTCCCCGAATGCGACCTGCTGAGCGAGAAGACGCTGCGCGAGCTGCACACCACGAACTTCATCAGCGGCGCCGTCGGCGAAACCAGCGCCACCTGCATGTGGCGGCCGACGAAGGGCAAGGACGGCACCAACGAGCGCTACCTGGACATCAGCGTCTCCGACTACGCCGACTACTCCGATCCGACCGAGGAAGTCGAGATGAACTACGACTACGAGCGGCAGAACGTGCCCCCGGGGGCGGTGCGGGTCAGCGACGTTTCCGGCCCGTGGGACGCCGGTTACCTGGTCGGTGACGGGGAGGCGTCCGCGGCGGAGCTGGTCTTCCGCAAAGGCACCAAGATCGTGAGCATCAGCTACGACGGAACCGACAAGTCCTACGGCCTGAGCGACGGGCGGATGCCGCTCGAAGAGGCGGAAGCCGCCGCGAAGAAGGTCGCCGAGGAAGTCGCGTCGAACCTGTGAGTCACGCCGCGGCGAGGTCGCCGCGGCTGTGCTCGTGGTCGATGTGGCTGCCGCCGATGTCGGCGGCCAGCAGCGCCTCGCCGCGCCGGTCGCCGACCAGCGTGCGGAGGAAGAACGCGGTGAGCAGGGCCTTGGTGACGCGCTGCGTCGCGTACTCGGGCTTGCCGTGCAGCAGCAGCTGAGTCCAGTGCCGTCCCTCGGTGAAGCCGAGGTGGCTGGCCTTCTTCACCGTCCGCAGCTGCACCGGGCCGCCCCAGGCCCGGGCGATCGGCTCGGCGTTGGCCACCGGCGGAGTCAGCAGGTCGCGGCCCGCGGCGATGTGCAGGCCGGGCACCTCGACGCGGCTCGCCGTCTCGAACGCCGACGGCATGGTCTCGGCGGCGGCCAGCGTCGCGACCGAGCGGATCCGCGGGTCTTCGGCCGCCGCGAGCACCGCGCAGCCGCCGCCCATGGCGTGCCCGGCGACCCCGAGCCGTTTCTCGTCGACGCTGATCTCGCCCTCGCCGAGCCGGACTCCGACGCAGATGTCCAGCGCGGTCCGCAGATCCCCGGCGAACAGCCGGTGTGACGCGAACGCGCCGCGCTGCGAGCCGGGCGCGGCGACCACGATGCCCCACGACGCGAGGTGCCGGAGCAAGCCGAGGTACCGCCGGGGCGGCTGGAGCCAGCCGTGCCCGAACGCGATCGCCGGCAGGCCGAGCCCGCTGCGCGGCGTGCAGACGATGCCGGGCAGCCCGACGAGGGCGAGATCACCGTGCAGCACGTCGTGCGGTCCGCGGCGGGACAGCTCTTGGAACGCGTTCTTCGCGGAAGGGGCCTTCTTGGCAGTGCGCGCCATGGTCAGCAACGGTAGCGGACCTGCTCGTGCGCGCGCGGTAGCCGCCACGGGAGGGGTTCGCCGGTCCGGCTGACGCGAACAGGTTCAGACCATGTGGAGTAGCTACGCTGGGCCGAGTGTGCGGCATCGTTGGTTACGTAGGACATCGCCAGGCGCTCGAAGTCGTCCTCGGCGGACTCCGGCGGCTCGAGTACCGGGGTTACGACTCGGCCGGGGTTGCGCTGCTCGACGGCGAGGGCGGCCTCTCGGTGGAGCGCGCCGCGGGCGCGCTGTCGAACCTGGAGAAGCGCCTCGCCGAGGTCGACGGCAGCAAGTTCGCAGGCCACAGCGGCATGGGACACACCAGGTGGGCGACGCACGGCGCGCCGACCGACCGCAACGCCCACCCGCACCGAGACGCCAGTGGGCAGGTCGCGGTGGTGCACAACGGCATCATCGAGAACTTCGCCGCGCTGCGCGCCGAGCTGGAAGCGGCGGGCATCGAGATGGCCAGCGACACCGACACCGAAACGACGGCGCACCTCGTCGCCGCCGCCTACACCGACGGCCCGACCGCCGGTGACCTGACCGCCAGCGTGTGCGCGATCGCACGGCGCCTGGAGGGCGCCTTCACGCTGGTCGTCACGCACGCCGCCGAGCCCGGCAAGATCGTGGCCGCCCGCCGGTCGTCGCCGCTGGTCGTCGGGGTCGGCGAGGGCGAGCACTTCCTCGCCTCCGACGTCGCCGCGTTCATCGAGCACACCCGCAACGCCGTGGAGCTCGGCCAGGACCAGGTGGTCACCATCACCCGCGACGGCTACCGGGTGACCGACTTCTTCGCCGCGGACGTCGAGGCCAAGCCGTTCACCGTCGACTGGGACCTGTCGGCCGCCGAGAAGGGCGGCCACGACTACTTCATGCTCAAGGAGATCGAGGAGCAGCCCGAGGCGCTGGAGAACACGCTGCGCGGGCACTTCTCCGGCGGCGGCATCGTGCTCGACGAGCTGCGGCTCACCGAGCAGGACCTGCGGGACATCGACAAGGTCTTCGTGGTCGCCTGCGGCACCGCCTACCACTCCGGGCTGCTCGCCAAGTACGCCATCGAGCACTGGTGCCGGGTGCCCGTCGAGGTCGAGCTGGCCAGCGAGTTCCGCTACCGCGACCCGGTGCTTGGGCGGGACACGCTGGTGGTGGCGATCTCCCAGTCCGGCGAGACCGCCGACACGCTGGAGGCGGTGCGGCACGCGCGCACCCAGCGGGCGCGGGTGCTGGCGATCTGCAACACCAACGGCGCGCAGATCCCGCGCGAGTCGGACGCGGTGCTCTACACCCACGCCGGGCCGGAGATCGGCGTCGCGGCGACCAAGACGTTCCTGGCGCAGGTGGCGGCGAACTACCTGGTCGGGCTGGCCCTGGCGCAGGCGCGCGGCACGAAGTACTCCGACGAGGTGGCGCGGGAGTTCGCGGAGCTGTCGTCGATGCCCGACGCGGTGCGCCGCACGCTGTCCACGGTGGAGCAGGTGCGGCAGCTGGGCCGCGAGCTCGCCGACGCGAAGGCGGTGCTGTTCCTGGGGCGGCACGTCGGCTACCCGGTGGCGCTGGAAGGCGCGCTCAAGCTCAAGGAGCTCGCGTACATGCACGCGGAAGGCTTCGCGGCGGGTGAGCTCAAGCACGGGCCGATCGCGCTGATCGAGGAAGGCCTGCCGGTGGTCGTGGTGATGCCGTCCCCGAAGGGGCGGGCGCTGCTGCACTCCAAGCTGGTCTCCAACATCCGCGAGATCCAGGCGCGCGGCGCCCGGACCATCGTGATCGCCGAGGAAGGCGACGACGAGGTCCGGCCGTTCGCCGACGAGCTGGTCACCATCCCGGCGGTGCCGACCCTGCTGCAGCCGCTGGTGTCGACGGTGCCGCTGCAGGTGCTGGCGGCGGAGATCGCCCGGGCCCGCGGCTACGACGTCGACAAGCCCCGGAACCTCGCCAAGTCCGTCACCGTCGAGTGATTCTTTCCAGGCCATGAGCCTGGAGCGGCGTTTCTGCAGGCATTCCGGCCGTGAGTCTTTTGGGAGATCGGAATAGCGAAGTGTAGGGAAAGATA
>NZ_JBFAKG010000152.1:0-15554 GCF_040655595.1 Saccharopolyspora sp. NPDC050389 | reverse complement strand
GAAGAAGGATCTGCGGTTGGCCAATGCCGGGGTCACGTCGTTCGTGTGGTTGAACACGATCCTGCAGGGCCGGGTTGATCAGTTGGCGTTGACGGGCAGGTACGGGCCGGAAACGTTGCTGGGTTTGTATGAGCTGATGCTTCGTCAGCCCCGGCGGGATGGCGGGGCGCCCAGGATCGCGTTGTTGGTGGCCGAACTGCTGGATGTGCGGCCTGATCCGGGTTCGTGGAACCCGCGGGACTGGTTTGGTCGCTGGGGTGGGAAGGATCTGCCGGCGACCCGCGGTGAGAAGACCGCACCGGAGAACCTCAAGGAGAAAGAGGAGAAGGCCGCGGCGGAGGTCGTTGACGAGAAAACCGCGGCGGAGAACCTTGAGGAGAAAACCGCGGCGGGCCCGGACGATCCCGACGACCGGGACGGTCTGGGTGACTCCGACGAGCGGCCCCTGCTCGCCGACACCGAGTCCGATGCGGCTTCGGTCGTCTCGGCCGGCTCCGATGGGTCCGACCGGACCGATACGACCTCCCTCGCCGAGGTCGAGCCCGACGGTGCGGGCCGGGTGCGGGAGATTCCCCTCGAATTCGGCGATCCCATGCTCGGCATGGGCGGTTCCCGTGAACCGGACACGGTGCCCGGGACTGGTCCGGGGCAGGGCGCGAAGCAGCATGATAAGCCCGGTGTGAAACCTGGGCCGCGGCGTGATGGTCGGGTGTTCACGCCCGGGGGCCAGTCGGCGGTGGTGTGGTCGCTCGAGGGGTTGTCGGTTGCTGCGAGTCGGTTTGAGGAGGCCGAACAACGGCGCTGGAGGGGCCAACCTCGGGATGTGCAATCGCAGGAGGCATGGAACCTCGATGACGCGAGGGCACGGGTGCGTGCGACCTATGAGGGCCTCATCGATGCTCCTGGTCGCGACCGGGAAAGGGTTTTCCTTGCGGCATTGCGCAGGCGCGGGCGGCACGACGCTCTTGTGACGATTGCCGCTCATCTTATGAGCGGTAGTCCGGAAGCGTTGTCGGTGATGCCGGATCTGCGGACAGTCGCCCGGGATTCCGCGGAGGTGTTGTTGCGGGCTCTCGCGCGCGACCTGCTGCAGCAATCGAGGGAGGCCGGACACAACAATCCCGCGGAAACCACAACGCCGTTCGTAGCGACGACCTCTGCCCAGGCGACGTCGGTGGCCAGTGCAGGCGGGCGGGGATCCGGCGAGCCGGTCACCGACGCATCTGTGCGGACTCACCCGAACCCGGATGAGGAGGTCCGTGCGTCGCGACCGGCGGACGACCGGGCGGAGACCCCCGCCGGGAAAACCGCCGAGCGGGGCGGGGAAACCGAGCCAGCAGCAGGCCTCCGAGAGGCCGCCTACTACGGCGCCCTCTGGCTCGGTGGGAAGGAACCCGGGCCTGAAGACCGCGCCTGGCAGCACACCCAGGTGCGGCAGGCGTCGTGGTTCGACCCGCTGCCGGACCCGCTGAAGCCCGGCGCGTGGGAACACTTGCGGAATACGATTCCGGATGGCTCGGTGGCCATCGAGGGCAGGGACGTCCGGATGTCCAGCCGTCCTGACAGATTGGTGACTGGAAAGGGCTTCGTCAGCTACGACTGGCGGCGCTTCGAGGTGGCGCCGGGTCGTGGGGTGCAGGAGTTCACGTTCAAGGCGCGCCTGGAGTCCGACGTGTTCCTGGCGTCGTTCCGGGAGAGCGCCGAGCGTGAGCTGCGGCTTGCCGAGGCAGCAGAGCACGCCGCCGATAATGCCGCGGTTGCCGTCCGACGACTCGCACAGCGACTGGATTCGTCGCCGGGCAACGCCGCCGTGCTTGCCCGTGCGCAGGCCGACGCCGATGCCGCTCGGCAGCGGGCCGACGTGCAGCGGGACAAGGCGCACGAGGCCGACGTGGAGCTGGAGCAGCGGCAGCGCCTGATCGACGACCTGAAGCGGCGCGCCGCCGATTGGGTGGATGAGCTGTACAACCAGGGCTACCGGATGGCCCATTCCGGCGACCAGTTCCACTTCCGGCTGGAGTTCGTTGATGATCCGGCGGAGGCCCATCGATCGATCGGCCTCCGCACCGACCCAAGCGCGGGTACCAACCAGGTCATTTGGAACCCGTACACGCTCGGCTCGACGTTCGCGCACGAGCTCGGGCACTACCTCGGTCTTCCCGATGAGTACTTCGATCCGGGGACCTACGAGCTCGGTCGTCGGCAGACCGCGAACGGTGTGTCGATGCCGGAGTACACGGTCCGGACGCACCTGGACACCGACTCGTATCTGAGTCCGCTGCGGGAGGAGGCGGGTGCCGACGAGCGGTGGGCCGCAGAGGCGAAGACGGACGCGGCACGCGAACCGCACAATGCCGCGTTGCGAGACGAGGAGCAGCGGTTGCGGGCGAAGGCGGACGAGTCGAAGCAGCGGCTCGCGGATGCCCAACGGGAGGTCGATGAGCTGAAGGACCGCGCGATCAGCGGGGTCACGGAGCTGTTCCGGCCCGAGCGGATGCACCCGGACGCGCGGTACTTCGTCAAGCTGGAGTTCAGCGACAACCGGGCCGAGTCGCACTTCCGCGTTGACCTCCGGCAGTCTGCCGACAAGGATCCGAGGGTCTGGGGCCTTCGGTCCAGCGGGTATGGCCTCGCCGCCAGGGTCGGTCTCCACCTGGGGCTGGAGCCCGATTTCATCCAGCGGTTGCGCAGGGACCAGGTCGGCGACCTCCAGGAGCGCCCGAAGGACGATAACCGGCTGGTGTTCAACCGGGCCGATCCGCCAATGCCCACCGACACCGCTACCGGCCGGCCGCACCGCCCGCAGAACTCCTACATACCCGATGACGGGTTGATGACCGGCAAGCAGCGGGCGTTCCTGCCACGGAACCTGTGGCGGACCGAGGAAGTGGCGATTTCGCAGGGACTGCGTCCGGATGTGATGGTGCCGGGCCCGCAGCGCCGGGCGCGGACGTTGGATCACCTGCTGTCGCGGGACTCCGTCGACGAGAACGCCGTGCTGCGTGAGCTGGCCGCGCTGCACGGGGATCCGGCCGCCGTCCAGGAGGTGCGGGCCGCGTTCCTGGCGAATACCGGGGACACACTGGACGTGGTCCTGCGCACCGTGCTCGGCGAGGACGGTCACCAACGCGCCGTGCAGCACCTGGAGTCGCGCGACTCGGACGCTCCGGCAGCCTTGGCGGCCGACGCGGGGAACTACCGGGCATCCGCTGCTGATGGGCCTCCCGCCAGGAGTTTGTCCGGGGGTGCGTCGGCTGGGGTTGTCAGGCCGGCTGTGGTTGTTGCGTTGGCGGGGTTGGTTGAGCGTATGGAGGGGCATTTGGCGGCGTTGCCGGCGGATTTCCGTCCGGATGTGCGTGCTCAGGTCGCGGTTGCGAGGGCGATGGTGCAGCAGGAGGGCTGGACTCCTGCGGATCTGCGCTGGACTTCCTCGCATCTGATGGGGATGCGGGCGGCTGAGCAGTGGTCGCGGGAGGCGGCCGAGCTGGCGGAGTCGCTGTCTGGTGGGGGAGGGTCTTCGTTTGCTGGTGGGCCTCCCGCCAGGAGTTTGTCCGCGGGTGCGTCGGCTGTTAGGCCGGCTGTGGTTGTTGCGTCGGGGATTATGATGTCGACCGATTTGGATAAGGATGTTCGTGCTGCAGCGCGTGGTTTGCCGGTTGAGGATGGCCGGTTGGCGGTGTTGGTGAAAGGCAATGGGCGCGGTGGAGTGCTTATCGGCGGCGAGAGTGTCGATGCCTGGAAGTTGGCTAGTTTAATTCGAGCGGGAATGGTCGGGAAGAGGTCGATCCGGCTGTATGCCGGTGAGGTCTCGGAGCAGTTCGCGCGGAAGTTGGATGAGGCGTTGGATGCTGAGGTCATCTGGACGCCGGACATGGTGTTCGGTCCGGAGACCAATGGGTTTGGCACCTGGAATACGACTCGGTCTGAACAGGTGTTGGGTTCGGGCGCAGAGGAGATTCCGGCGAGGAATACGGCGGCTGTCAGGCCGGATGTGGTTGTTGCGTTGGCGGAGTTGGTTGGGCGTATGGAGGAGAATTTGGCGGCGTTGCCGGCGGATTTCGTTCCAGATATGCGTGCTCGGGTCGCGGTTGCGAGGCGGTGGGTGCAGTTGGGGCGCTGGGCCCCGAAGGACCTGTACTGGATCGGGTTGAACCTGGAGCAGGCGCGGGCGGCCGAGCAGTATTTGCAGAATGTTCGGCCAGAGGAGATTCCGGCGGGGATTATGGTGTCACCGTCCGATTTGGACGAGGACACTCGTGCTGCAGCGCGTGGTTTGCCGGTTGAGGATGGCCGGTTGGCGGTGGTGGTGAAAGGCGATGGGCGCGGTGGAGTGCTTATCGGCGGCGAGAGTGCGGATGCCCGGCAGCTGGCTGATTTGATTCGGTCGAGAATGGGCGGGCGGCGGTCGATCCGGCTGTATGCCTGTGGGGTCTCGGAGGAGTTCGCGCGGGAGTTGGACGGGGCGTTGGATGCTGAGGCGATCTGGACGCGGGGCATCGTGTGGTTCGGTCCGGCGACCATGCCGTTTGCCTCCATGGTCGGTGGCTGGTATTTGGACGAGCACTCCAAAATGCGTCCTAACTATTCGCAGGGCACCTGGGAGACGACCCGGAAGGGCGATTGGCAACCAGGACAGGCCCCCGCTGACGTTTCCTTGCCGCCGGGCCAGACCGGGCTGAGTCCTAACTGGGTGCACCTGCGCACGGAGTCGGCGCGGTTCCGCACGGAGCCGCGGCCCGACCTGGCATCGCTGCGGAATTCCGACCACATCGGGAAAGTGGCCCGGGCGCGCAGCAACATCACGGCGGCTGATGACCAACTCACCCAGATCTACAACATGGTGGATGCGCCCGCGCCGCAGGTGCCTCCCACCACCGTCACGGCCGCCGACACCGCCGAGACCGACGCGTTGCTCAAGACGGCGACCGACGAGACCACCTCGGCCGCGGCGAGTGTCGAGCGTGCTCGGCAGCAAGCCGAGAAGTTGACCGCGGCGCAGCAAAACCTGACGGCGGCCAGGCAGCGGCAGGACGAATTGCGCGCGGAACTCGATGCGGCTCGGCAGAACTTGATTCAGAAACGGCGCGGATTTTTAAGGGTGTCCCGCGAGCGGGCGCAGCTACTGCGAAACCAGCACGAGAACCAGGGACCTGTGCCGGATGCGCTGCTGCTTACCCAGCGCGCCGACGCGGAGGCGCGCGCGGAGGCGCGCGTGGAGACCGCTGCCGCAGAGTTCACCGCTGTGCGGGAGCGGATTGAGCAACTGGAGACGGCGGATCAAGAAGCGAGCGAACGCACCGCCGAGGCAATTGCCCGGGCCGAAAACGAGCGTGGCGCCACTGCGGAAGCGGCCAAGACCGCCACCAAGGCCGTGACCCAAGCCCGTATCGCGGCAGACCGCGCCGACGTGACGGTCCGGCAGGTCGACCTGCCGCCCTACGCTGCCGACGGTGCGATGGGCAGCGGCAAGATCTGGCAGACCGGCAATATCGACCCCGAGGACGTTCTTACCGCCCTACCGGAAGATTTGCGGGAACCCGCCCGAGCCGCGATCGAGGAGCTGTTCTCCGACGCCAAGCTCACGCGAACCCTGCGGCGTCTGGCCGACGAAGGCATCCGGATCGAGGTCGGCTCCCGCGAGCTGCACCTGAAGTTCGAACGCACCGCGTCGACGTCCGTGCGCCTGCCGCCGGCCGATGGAGTCATCGAGTATGGCCTTCGCTACGCCGATGCGGGCCTGACTGTCGGGCAGGAACAGAGCCCCCAGGCCGGCATGGTCGCTGTCGTGCCCAACATGGTGGGCGCGGCGGCCAAGGGCGCGGTTCGCAACGTAATCTTCAACCCCTCCGTGCGGCCCGCACTGGGGAAGAGCGAGCAGCGCAGCCTCGTATCGGCAATGGAATTTTCGCGCGGGCTGAGCACCCGGGTTCCCGAGCGTAATTTCGTCGTCGACGGTCGGTTCGTCATCGACGTGCGGCAAGGAGAGAACCCGCCGGAGACGTACCGGACCGACGAGATCACCGATGTGGCACTGATCTGCTACCACGGGGAGGATGTGCCACCCGCCACCACCGAGCCCGGCGCGGACGATCCAGTGCTGCCCCTTCCGGCCTCAGCCCTGCACGAGGTGTTCGCCGTGCCACAAGCGGCCGCCATGCGGCGCATTCGCCAGCAGGTTCTCGCCAAGTTGCCACTGTCGGAAGTAGGCGTCGGTGTCCGTGATTCGGTGTCGCGGGAGTTGGCCGAAGACACGGCGATCACGAAGTTCGAGGAGATCACCGGTGGTGGTTACCGGCCAAGCCCGTTGCGGTTGCCGGGCGCGAAGCTGAACACGCTGTCACTGGAGGTGTCCGCGGAGCTGCGCTCGATGCGGCGGGTTGACAGCCGCGTCGTTCCGGCCGTGAATTTGCGGCAGGATGCCGGTAGCGACACGAAACTCGACACCAGCGAGGCGCAGTCTGCGAACACCGAAGCCTCGGTGACGGTGGGGCCTGGATTCGTCGCCGATGTCAACGAGAAACGGCGCGGCCTCGGCTCCTACACCACGATCACACCCTTCACGGTGTCCGGTTCGGCGGGATCGGGCGAGTCGCTGACGCAGGTTCTGGGCATTAGCACCGGGAAGAAGAGCGTCGTCAGCATCGAGGGCGATGCCGTCCTGGTGGAGGCGACGCTGGATGTCCGGGTTGAGCGGTACTCCACGGATCCGACGCTGGAAGGCTCGGATACCGGTGCGGAGAAAGTGTTCCTGTGGATGCCCGCCGACGACTTCGCCCGGCTCGAAGAGATTTCCGCGGCACACTCCGCCCGGCAGATCGCCGAGGAGCAATACGAAACCTCGGACGGAAGAGTTGACGCCCGGCTGGAGAACGAAACCGCCGAGCAACTCGTGCTGTCGATCCTGGCCGACTACAGCAAGCGTCCGGAGATCACGATTCCCGCGGGCGAGCCCCGGCAGCCCGACATGCTCGCGGCCGGCAAGAGCACCGGCGGCGGTGTGGTGGACCGAGCGCCAGGAATCGAACGGGTGCTCCCGGAAGTGCGCCGAATGCTGCGCGAGTCGGCGGGGAACGAGCTCGCGTCGCTGAGCCACGACCAGCGGGCGCTCGTCGAGACGCAGTTGTCCTCGGCTTTCGGCGCGTCCGCGCTCTTCGGCTTGTTCCACGGAGAATTGCGCGATGTCACCAAGACGATCCGGGTCGATGATCAGCTGGTGACGATCAAGGTCAGGCCGGAACTGGGTACGCTTATCGGCACCGGCAAGGTCGAGAAGGCAACCGTGGACTTCACCGCGAAGAACGCCATCCGCGGCGAGATCAAGGCGAAAGCCGGCACGCAGCAGCGGATCGGTGTCGAGTCGGGGGCCGCGATCGGCACCAAGCGCAAGGATTTCTGGCGCAACATAGGCTTCCTGTTCGGCGCGACAGCCCAGTTCTCACACGGATACAGCAGCACCGCCGCGCAGAGTTACAAGGTCAACCGACGCGCGAAGTACAAAGGGCCCGCAGTCACCTTCGACCGGCAGGTGACCTGGTCGATCTCCGTTTCGACGAAGGCCGCCACCCCGGAGACCGAGCAGCCGGAGTCGCAGACCGAGCAGACCGAGCCGGCTGAGGCACAGAACGTGCAGCCGGACCCGTGGTACCGCTGGCTAGGCCTGTTCCGCGGGCAGACAAACCGGTCTGATGCGCCGAACAACGGCGACATCGAGCTCACCACTCTGTCCGACAACTCCTCGACATCCGACAGTGACTCGGACAGTGTCCGGAGTTCCGGCGGTGCCTCGACGTCCAGCAGCGCCACGACGACCGGCAGTTCCACGATCGATGGCTGGGCGCGCGTGCTAGTTCCGGAGCCACTGGCACCCACCACTGCGCAAGGCGATCTGACGAACCTCGGTACGGTCATCCGAGACTTCGACTACGCCGACCAGGACGACAACCCGTTCCAGGTGAAGGTCGAATTCCTCATGCCACAGGGCGTGGCAACACCGTCGACGGTGCTCAGCGAGCCCATCGAAGACATCCTGCAAAACCTTGCGGGCTCGAAACAACACGACGCAACACCGGGCCCAGAGGACCCGCTGGCAGCGCCCCTCGACCAGCTGCTGGCACCCGGCGGGCTGCCCATCACCGGCGGCCGGGTGCGGCTGCGGCTGTTCGACGCCCATCCGATCGACACCGTTTCGGACAAGCTCAGTCTGGAAGGGGTCGCCGAGGGCGGGCTGAAGCTCGACGGTCAGGAAACGAGAGGGATGGGCGGCGAGGGACGTTTCCGCGTGCCCACGCTGATGCAGTTCGGGAGCAAATCCGGCAAACGAGCCCACGTGATGCCGTCGTTCACCGGCCGGGGAACCTTCAGCAAGGAGAAAGGAACCACCTACGGTCTTGGCACCTCACGCCGACGGACCGGCAAGACAAGGGGAGCGACCCACCTCTACCGAGCGCATGCCGTGTTCGAGATCACCAGCTACGGGGAACCGGACGCGGCCGCGGAAACCGAGCAGATCGCGGTCAACGGCGGCGTCGAATTCCTGCTCGCGGACGCCGTCGCACAGCGATTGCACACCAACCCGGCCCGCGAACCGGAAGCGGAGGGACAGCCACCGCAGACCCGGCACCTCGACCTGCCCGCCGGGGTGGCGGCGAAGCCGAAACCGGCGACCGAGGTGCGCTATCCCCCCGAGTTCGTACTTTCCGGCGCTGCGCTCGGCCCGACCATCGTCACCGAGATCTCCAATGCGCACGAGGTCGCCCCGCTGATCAAGAGCATGATCTCCGACCATGCTCCCGGTTTCGGTACGGGTCGCTGGCTAGAGGTGCCGACCGGGATCGGCGGGTCCGTGGAAAAACTGGCGTCGTCGACCGCACTGGGTGCTCGGTTCGGCCAGGCGACGACATCCGGGACGTCGTTGCTGGCCGCCCGGCCGTATCTTGGCGGCACCGAGACGATCGAGTTCGTCGTTCGCGCACGGTACGCGCCGGACGCTCAGGCCACGCCGAACACGGAGATCAAATCCGACACTTTCTTCCAGAACACCGAGAAACGGGCGCAAACAGAATCCCGGTCGAGCGGCGGTGGCCTTTTTGGAAGTGTTCTCGTAGCGCGCAGCTTCAACGGCAAACTGCGCCGGGCGGGCGCGCACCCGGACGCGGGCTACGGCAAGGAATGGTCACGGAGCCAACGCGACACCGACAGCGACGCGTTCAAGCGGCGGGTGGCAGCGGAGGACGAGACCTCCTACTCCTACACCTGGCCGACCTGGTTCCAGGTCGAGATGTATCGGTCGTGGACTCCGAACGCGGTGCTGAACAACCTGCTGCTGACCGCGCCGAGGCGGGGTGTCGAAATGTGGTCGGCGATGCGGGACGACACCCGCACACCGGAGCAACGGCGGTTCACCAGCGGTGGCACGGCCCTGTTCACCATCCCAGGGGGCCTGACCACGACCACCGCGCCGGCGCCGCGCCCGGTGCGGATCAGGGGCCGGCCCGTGCCCGTCGGCGGCGCGGTGGAATTGGGATCGCTACCGCAGGATCTGCGTGGGATGGACGTGATCCCGCTGGCACTGCCCGGAAGCGAGCGTCTGTTCCCGTGGCTGGCTGCGGTCCTGGCGCATACAACGCAGCAGCCGGCCAACGACGCCGACCCGGCGAGTTCGGAACCGCCGATGCAGGCGCCCACCGGCGGCGGCTGGGTCCGCCCGGCCACCCTGCCGGCGCAACTGCTGTGGCAGCTCGGCGGAGAAGAAGGCTTGACCGCGATGACGCAGGAACTGCTGGACGGCCCGGTGCCCTTCCCCGCCATGGTCAAGACCGGGATGGTCTGGGACGACGAGCACGGTCTCGCGGTGCGCCTGCGGTTCGCCGAGGTCGAGTACGTCAACTCCTTCACCGCGACCGGGGAGCTGACCCACGAGCAGAAAACCGAGCAGGAAGTCACCCAAACGGAAACCACCAACAGCAGCGCGACTTTGCCCGGTCTGGCCATGGTGCAGGGCAGCGATTCCAAGGCAAAGAGCGGTAAATCCGGCAACCGGGCCGGGGACATGCTCCTTCCCGGCGAGAGCAGCACGCTCGACCCGTCGGGCGGGGTGTCGGGCAGCAGGTCGAAGCCGCGCGTCCAGGTTTCCACCCGCGGCAATGCCCGAGAGGTCACCGCCGAGAAGGAGGGCACCTACCACGTCTACCGGGCGGGCAAGGCGATCTACACGCTCACCGATCAGACCGAGCACCGCACTCTTTTTGTCGCCCTGCCGGGAAAACCAGCCGAAGTCGAGGTGACCATCGACAACGGCGGGTACTTCGCCGTGGAGTCCGCCCAGGCAGCGGCGAACAACCTGCCCGGACCGCAGCCTGAGCCGTCACCGCCGGCCAGCGCACCGGCCCCAGCACCGGCCGCACTGCCGGACGTCTGGACACCCAACGCCGACGACCAGGACGCGGCGGCGCTGCTGCCCAAGGTCGGCGGCCACCTGGTGGTCGGGCTGACCGCATCCGGTGACAACCGCACGGTGCCCGAGCTGGCCGCGCGAATCGAGCAGCTACCTGGCTGGGCCAGGCGGCCGATCGTGCTGGTGGGAACTGACGGATCGCTCGACCTGGCCGATGTGGCTCAGCTGCGTGACATCCTCGGTGTCGACGTGATCGCGGCCGACCAGGAGGTGTGGCATGCCGCTGATGGCCGAGTTGTCACCGGCGATTTGTCGTTCGTCCGCAGCGGGTTGCCGACGTGGAGCGAATGGGCCGAAGCAAGACTCGGCGGCGAGGTCCGGTCCGCGACAGCAGGGCACTGGTACCTGCTGTCGGCCGCGGGCGGCATGCGGCAGCTTCCTGGTGCGGATCTTGTTTCAGCGTTGGCAAGCTCCGGCTCTTCGGTGCAGGCGGGGACCGCGCCAAGATTCGACTTCCGTTGGGGTGTGCGCAGCGCGCCGGTGAGTCTTCCGATCCATGGGGCGACCGAAACCGCCGAATACAGCGGATGGACCCGGTCGCCGCATCACGCCGCCGCTGTCCCCGAAGGCAGTCGGCCGCTGCTGGTGCTCGGGCACGACGGCACGGTCATCCCCAATGCCGAGGTCACCGAGCTGCGAAGTACCGGCGCGGATGTGTTGGCACGGGTAAACCGAGGCCGGGGGCCGAAGTGGATGCTGCACCGGGCGGACGGAAGCCAGCCGCGGCCAGTCGAGCCGCCCACCGAACTGACCCGTTCACCACGACCGGAACCGCTGCTGTTCCGGGGGCCCGGCGATTCCACCGAGACCATCGAGCAGGCCGCGGAGTCGGCACCCGATTTGCCGGACGGCACCCAGATCGTCGGTGTGCACGTGACGCCCGACGGGCGGGCGGTGTTGCCCGACGGCCGGAAGGTAACGCCCGAAGCCTTCGCCGACGAGGTGCGAAAAGACCGGCGTTTCGTCCCGGGACCGGCAGTTGCGTTGCTGGGGTGCGGCGCGCATCGGCGACTAGGGCCGGGCGAATGGACGTTCGCGGAGCGGTTCGCCCGCGCGCTGCACATGCGAGTGTGGACAGCGAGGGTCGATGTGGTTCAAACCGCGGACGAGCTTGTTCATGCCACGAAGGTCTCGGTCGCCGAGGACGGCAAGGTGTTGCCGAAGTTCGTCGACGGGCTGGGCACCGGGCACTGGTACCTGCTGGGCTCCGAGGGCCAACAGCTGTGGAGGTCAGGGCCGGAATTGCGTGCCGCGGTGAACGGCTCGGCGCCGCCCCGCTACGTCAACGGAGCACCGCCCGCGGTGATCAGGTGGACAGGTCGGCAGAGCGGGCCAGCGCGAGAGTTGAGACTACAGAGATCGGGAAAGGTAGCCGAGCAGTATTTTCGGAAACATCAGCACCGGATGACGAGTGAAGCATGACCGGGCGAACCACCCGAGTTCTGGTACCGACAACGTGCCGAGGAGAAGGAAATGACCACACCTGACCAGAAAGCGGACGTAACGGCCGCCATGCACGAAGTACTTTTACGGCAGGCCGGATTCGCACCGGACGAGTTGGTCACGCAGGCTCGTGCCTGGCTCGCGGACGACCGGCTCGACGAGGTTGCCCGCGCGGTGGCATCCACCGCCACGCGGTACGTCCTGCCGCTCACCGAAGGGGATTTGGGCGTGCTCGCCACCGTCTTCGAGACGGAGGGTGCATCGCCGGACGTCCTGCAAGGCATCGAACCCGTGATCGACGATCCGCCGCTGGTGTGGCAGTTCAGCGCCGAGCCACCGGATTCCGGTGGCTCCAACGACGATTCCGTCGTGGCAGCACTGATCGAAGTCCTCAGTGGAGAGCCTGCCGCGCACGGAATGTGGCGTGCATGGCGAATGTCCCCGGATGGCGCGCCGTACCCGCCTCCGCGAGCGGTCTACGTCGTCGAAGCCGACGATGACGACCTGCCCGCGCTCACCGCTCGCCTGCAGCAAGCGCTCATCGCCGCCGGTGAAGCGGCTCCGCAGGTCGAGGTCACCCCGGTCGTCGGCCCGGTGCCCACGTACCAGCGCGCGGCCCGCGCTTACGGTGCGCTCCTGTGGGCTGCCACCGAGACGCCGGAAATCACGGTGGCGCGGGTTTTCGACGCGGTGGACCCGGCTTCCGGCCCGAGCTTCGCCCCGGACCACCCCCGGATGGACAACGAGGCTGAACGCGGCCAGATCCTCGACTACCTACGCGCCGGCGCTGCCCTAATGACCACGACGGCCACCCTGGACGACGTCGTCGACCCCTCCCGCGGCGCGGTCGTCCCCATGAGCCTCCGCACCGACGGCACCTGGATCTGGCCGGACACCATCGCGTACTACCTGGAACACCACCATCTGGCCCCGGACCCCGACCTATTGGCGCACATCCGCGGCGCCGGCCTACTTCCCCCGGAGCTGGACGCGGTAGCGATACATCGCGCAATGGACGTCCTACGCCGGCCCCCGGAGGCGGAACCAGTCTGGACCTGCTGATCCGGATCAGATGAGGCGAAGGACCCCGGTAAAGTCTGTTCGCCGCCCCGTGAAGACGGGCACGGCCATTGTTGATCAGGTGATGTCAGGACAGCTGATCGCAACGGGTGGCGTCGGGATCGTTCGCCGCTCCTGCCTCCCAGCGCACCTTGGAGACCGTCATCCCGAACGAACCGTCGGTGTACACCAGCCACGGAGTGTTGATAGCCGCCGGATCCCATTGCTCGGCCCGGTTCTCGACGAAGCAGCGCAGCGGCAGCTTGACTGTCACCGGCTTCCCGGCAGGCAGCCGCTTGAACAGGTTTGTGGCGGTGACCTTTGCGCGACACGGGGAGGTGCAGTGCACCTCCATCGACACGGTGCTCGACGGCGGTCTGTGCAGTGTCGCGTCGAAGACGATCGCACCGTTGTTGTCGAAGTAGCGTGAGAGGTCTTGGTTGCCGCCTGATCCTGGCTGGCTTTGGAAGTAGACCTGGCCGCTGCCTTGGCCGGACCAGTTCATCTTGAGTCCGCCCATGCCGTCTAGCCGTACCGTGACCGGGCCTTCCTTGGTCTGGGCCCCGTTCGTCCAGAATTCGGTGCCGGTCCGGCCCTGCTCGGAGCCGATGAGTCCGACCCACGGCTTCGCCGCCATGCCGTCGAACACCGGCAACGGCTCACCGGGCTGCGTGCTCCCGGCGATAGGTTCGGGGCCATGCGTTTCGGCGTTGCCGGCGGTGACGTAGGTGGTGATGGCTGCGATGACGGCGATGGCGGTGATGCCCGCGGCGAGGGGGATGAGCCATTTCTTGCGGGTTTTCTTGGGTGATGTGGTGCTGGGTAGTGCTGGCGGGAATGTTCTGATGGTGGGTGGTGTGGCGTTTGTGGTGATGATTTCGGTTGGGGTTACGGGGATGATTTCGGTTGGGGTTACGGGGTTGTTGCTGGGTTGGGGTTTGGCGGTGCGCGTTGTGGTGGTGGCGGCGCCGAGGGCGACGGTGTGTTTGGGGTGGAGGGCTGCGCGAATGGGTTTGTTGAATTCGTGGCTGAGGGTTTGGTGGATGAGGGGGATTCGGGAGGAACCGCCGGCGAGGAGGATGGCGGAGACGTCGTCGGGGTGGATGCCGGCTGAGGTGATGGTGCGGTGAAGCGCCTCGGTGGTGAGTTGCAGCGAGGGGCGGATCATGTTGTTGAGGTCCTGGCGGGAGACGTAGACCTCGTGGTTTCCGGTGGGGAGGGGGATGGTGAGGGTGAGGTCAGGTTCGGCGGAGAGTTGTTCTTTGGCGTGGGTGGTGAGGGTGTGGATGGTGGCGAGGGCGGTGGCGTGGGTGGGATCTTCAGGGTCGAGGGTGCTGATTGCGCCGTCGAGTTTGTCGTCGAGGTGGGCGCGGAGGGTGTCATCGAAGTCGATGCCGCCCATGTGCTCGATGCCTTCGGGGGTGCCGAGGATTTCCATGCCGTGGGGTTGGACACGGAGGATGGTGGTATCGAAGGTGCCGCCGCCGAGGTCGTAGACGGCGATGATTTCGCCGTTGCCGAGTCGGCGCTCGTTGGTGTAGTGGGTGGCGGCGGCTTCGGGTTCGGTGACGAGTTGGTAGTGGGGGATGCCGGCGAGGCGGGGGACCTCGGCGAATTGCTCGCGGCGGTAGGGGCCCCAGATCGCGGGGCAGGTGAGGGTGATGGTGGCGGGTGGTCCGCCGCCATAAGCGGTGCTGACGTGGGTGAGTACGTCGCGCAGTTGGGCGGCCATGAGGGCGGCGGGGGTGTAGGAGGCGCCGCCGAGCATGAGGCGGGTGGGGTCGCCGAGGCGGCGTTTGAAGCCGCGGGCGAGTAGGGCGGGGTTGGTGGTGGCGTTGCGGGAGTTAGCGGCGGCGAGGCCGGTGAGCAGGGTGCCGTCGGGGCCGGGGGTGGCCATCGAGGGGACGACGATGTCGGGGGACAGGGTTGCCATGCGTACCCCGGTGGGGGTTGCTACGGCGGCTGAAGTGAACGAAGTTCCGAGGTCGATGCCCACGCCATACCACACGGCGTCTTTCCTTCCCATTGCCACGCAGGGTGAAGCTGATCACAGCTATTCGGAACCACGCTATCGCCACAGGTCGACGGGTAGCTAGTGCAACCTGTGATGTTGTGCCCCTTTGAACACCAGGGATGGCCCCTTTTTACAGGCGCGCGATGAGGCTACGAGAGACACGGGACCCTCTTTGTCAGGATGAGAAGAGGCACCTGATGTGAGTGCCGGGTATGAGTGTGAGGGCGGGATCGGAGATCCTGGTAGACGTGTCCACGTCATCTAACGACAGGCCGGGCGGGCAGCTGATGATCCCTGACCTGGAGTTTCGTTAAGTCAGAGCTGAGGCAGGGCGGCGGTTCGGGTCATATTGATTGCCCATAAGACTCGAAAGAATCCGAATTTCGCCGCAACTGGCGAATTTTGATCAACAATCGTCGTTGCGTGCAAAAGAGCGCAACGACACCACTGACGCGTTCTCCTCGGATGCAGTGCATCAGGACAGAATCCGACCTGCGTTCTCCGATTGAGGTCGCCAGCCAGCTTCTGGAAGGAAATCAGCCGACGATGTTCGGGAATCTCGTCGAACGACTGGCCTCGCTGGCC
>NZ_JBFAKG010000151.1:0-15808 GCF_040655595.1 Saccharopolyspora sp. NPDC050389 | reverse complement strand
TACTCCACCGGCCGGATCCTGCGGTCGATGTCGGCGGCCGGGTCGGCGCCGAAGTTCACCGGCCTGATGAACCGCAGCCAGGTGCCCTACGGCGGCATCCTGCTCACCGGCGCGGTGTGCGTGCTCGGTGTCGGCCTCAACATCGTGGTGCCCGGAGATGCGTTCGAGATCGTGCTGAACTTCGCCGCAGTCGCGATCATCACGACCTGGTCCATGATCGTGCTGTGTCACCTGCTGTTCGTGCGCAAGGCGAAGTCGGGCGCGGTGGAGCGGCCGTCCTACCGGCTGCCGGGTTCGCCGGTCACGCAGATCGTCACCTTGGTGTTCCTGGCGTCGGTGGTGGTGCTGATGTGGTTCGACGTCCCGGCCGGGCGGCTGACGCTGCTGTGCGTGCCGGTGCTGGTCGTCGTGCTGGTGATCGGCTGGTTCGCCGTCCGCAAACGCGTGGACACCACCACAGCACTCGACGAAAAGAACTGAACAACGGAAGCGAAAAGCGGGAGCGGGCACTGACCGCTCCCGCTTTTCACGTTCGGGGGACCGGACCGGGAAACGCCTACGACCGAGGTGAAGCCGCCGGTCCTGGCTCGTCGCGCTCTGCCAGCCTCCTGAGGCGCGCCGCGTCGCGTTCTGGCCTGATCCACGGGGCCAGCAGGACCGCACCCAAGCACATCGCGGCGCCCATCCAGAGGAAGCCCTGCGAGTACCCGAGCCGAGGTTCCTCGGTGGCACCGACGATCCAGCCCATCAACAACGGTGCGAGCACACCGCCCAGGCTGTAGAAGGCGACGGTCGCCTTCATCGGTCGGTGTGCGGCTACCAGGTCACGGGTAGTTCGGTGACGCCGCCGGTGATGGTGGTGCGGACTTCCAGGTCGTCGATGTCCTTGGCCAGGCGCAGGCCGGGGAGGCGCTGGGCGAGGGCGGCGAAGACGATCCGCAGTTCGGTGCGGGCGAGGCTGGCGCCGATGCAGAAGTGCGAGCCGTGCCCGAACCCGAGGTGGGCGCGTTCCTCGCGGTCGGGGTCGAAGGTCTCGGCGTCGGCGTAGGCGGACTGGTCCCGGTTCGCGGCGTTGATGGACAGGATGACGGCATCGCCGCGGTGGATGGTGACGCCGGCGACGTCGAGGTCGGTGTGGGCGTAGCGCAGCAGTCCGAGGTCGCCCGGGGCTCCCAGGCGCATGATCTCCTCGACCGTGGCATTGACCCGGCCGGCGGGGTCGGCGGTCAGCGACTGCCACTGATCGGGGCGGGTGAGCAGGAACAGGATGCCCAGCCCGATGCGGTTGACCGTGGTCTCGTGCCCGGCGAAGAGCAGCCCGACGCACAGGCGGACCATCTCGTCGTAGTCGAACTCCTCGTCGGCGCTCTGGGCGCGCACGAGGTCGGAGATCACGTCCTCGCCCGGCTCGGCGCGTTTGCCCTCCGCCAGCCCCGCCATGTACCGGCCGAACTCGGCCCGCGCCTGGTGGGCGTCGTCGCCGCTGGTGTAGCTGGCCATGCGATCGGAGAGCGACCGGAAGTGCTCGCGGTCGCTCTCGGGCACTCCCAGCAGCTGGCAGATGACCGCGACCGGCAGCGGGAAGGCGAGCCCGGCGTGCAGGTCGACGATCCCGTCGGGTGCGGCGCCGTGCTCGGCGATCAGCTGGTCGATGTAGCCGTCGACCAGGCCTTGCACGTGATCGGTGAGCATCCGCATCCGCTTGGCCGAAAACGCCGGGGTCAGCAGTCGGCGCATCCGCGTGTGGTCGGCTTCTTCGGTCTCGTAGTTGCCCGTGGGGCCGTCCTGCACCGCGGCGGTCGTGATGCGCGATGCCCGCTCCGGCTCCGGGTGGGACCGCCCGAGCCGCTTGTCGCCGAGCAGCGCGCGGACCTCGTCGAAGCGCGTGACCAGCCATGCCGGGTCACCGGCGGGAGTGGTGACCGGCGTGACCGGCGCTTCTCGGCGCAGCACCTCGTACAGCGGTGCGAGATCAAGCACGTTCGGCCTCTCGAAGGGCAACTTCAGGCGCTCGGCGGTAACGCTCATGACTTCCTCCCGTGGTGTCTCGCGGCACCGTGAACCCTACTTATTATTGGCAGTCACTGCCAAGAATGTTTGAGTCGGTTAGGGTGCGTCAACGCCCAACCCTCGATCCGCTGGTGGAGGTGCCCGTGGTTGAGCGACACGACCGCAAGACCCGCCGCGGGCGGCCACCGGTGAGCGACCAGCAACGCGAACAGCAACGGCTCGACATCTCCCGCCACGCGGTGCGGCTGTTCCGCGAGCAGGGCGTGGCCGCGACATCGGGTGAGCAGATCGCTAAGGCCGCCGGGGTCTCCGAGCGCACGCTGTGGCGCTACTTCCGCAGCAAGGAAAGCTGCGTCGAACCGCTGCTGACGAAGACGATCGACGCTTTCCAGGCGGTCCTGCGCACCTGGCCGACCGAACTGGAGCTGGCCGAGCACCTGCGCGCGGCCTACACGCCCGTGCTCGACTCCTCCGGCTCCGACGTCGAGGCGGTCCTCGCCGTGGTCCGCATGACACACGACGAGCCCGTGCTGCGCGCCGCCTACCTCGTGCTACGGGAGCGCGCCGAGTCCGCCTTCGCCGACGTGCTCGCCGAGCGCATGGGCATGCCGGCCAACGCGCTCGAAGTCCGCATGCAGGCCGCCGCCACGAACGCGGCGCTGCGCGCGGCGACCGATCACCTCGTTTCCGTTGCCGCCGAGGGAATTTCCCCTGAAACCCTCAGCGAACATCGTGAGCGCCTCGCCGATGCCCTCCGCCTCATCACGCGGGTGCCCGCTCGCCGCTAGCCGGCCGGCGCTCAGGCCGGCCCAGCGACACCGAACGCGCTCCCAGTGCCCGGTCACGTCGCAAGGTCATCCAGGAAGTACTACCGGCGTCGGCGCGGCGCTATCTTTATCATCCACAAGGGACATCAGACGAGAAAAGCCGAGAAACTCCCGGGAATTCAGTGCGGTACGACGTAGTTCGATCCTGCGGGGCTCGTTTGTTCATCCTTGCTGATCAAACAGCCCCAGCCCACCGGGAAGAAGGTGTCAGGACTCGTCGGCATACAGCACGCCGGTCGCGAGCAGCTTCTCGACCTCCTCGTCCGACAGCACTTCGCTTGCGACGGCGCGGGAGTCGGCGCCGACCTTGGGCGCCAGGTTGGACCGGTCGGGACGCTCGCCGTCGAAGGTCCACGGCGGGTTGAGCAACGCCAGGCCGTCGGGCTGCCGGTCGACGAGCTTCAGGTGCTGCACCTGCTCGTGGTCGAGGTAGCCGTTCATCGACAGCACCGGCGCGAACGGAACGTCGTTCTCGGTGAGCACGCGCTCCCAGTGCTCCTTGGCGGCGAACACCGCCTCGACGATCGGCACCAGTTCGAAGTAGTTCGACTCGCGCCGGCGGTACTCGGCGAACCGGGGATCCTCGGCGAGGTCCATCCGGTCCATCGCGCGGCACCGCGACTGCCAGAACTTCTGCGAGGACGACAGGTGCACCGCCAGGTACTCGCCGATGGAGGTCGGCACGCAGAAGTTCTGCGCCTGCGGGTGCCGGCTCGTGCGGCCGGGGTCGCGGCCGAGCTCGAAGGCCTGCGTGATGCCGTCGGTGGTCAGCACGCTGACCGCCTCCATGATCGAGGTCTCCATCCGCTGCGGCGAGCCGGTCTTGAGCCGTCCCACCAGCGCGGCCAGCACTCCGGTGGCCGTGGTCAGCCCGGTGACGAGGTCGGCGCTCAACCCGCCAGCGAGCTGCGGGTGGCTCTCGTCGCTGAACAGCGAGTAGAGCCCGCCGAACGCGTGGCCGATCGTGTCGTAGGCGGGCCGGTTCGCCAGCGGGCCGGTGGACCCGAACCCGGTGACCGAGTTCGCCGCCCTGCTGCGGATCTGACCGGCCAGCCCGCGAAAGGCTCGCATCATATATTATGCGCAATTTGAAATGTTCATCTTGAAACCATGCACGATCCGTGGTGCTCTGATGCGGCTTCTACAACGCGAAGTACCTCAGCCAGACGTAGAGGACGGACAAGGCGATGGTCACCGAGGTGACGGCGAGGCCGTACTTGGTGAATTCCCAGAAGCTGATCGGGTGGCCGCTACGCGCCGCCCAGCCGATGGCGACCACATTGGCGCTGGCGCCGATCGCAGTGGCGTTGCCACCGAGGTCCGCGCCGAGGGCGAGTGACCACCACAGCGCTCGGCTGGTCCCCGGATCGGGCACGGTGGCCACCAGTTCCTCGACGATGGGCATCGTGGTGGCCACGAAGGGAATGGTGTCGATCATGCCGCCGACGACCGCGGAACCGACGAGGAGCCCCACCGCGGCCAGGAGGTAGTCGTCGCCGACCAGGTCGATCGCGGCGCGTCCCAGGGTGTCGACCACGCCGACGTCGACCAATCCACCCACCATGACGAACAGCCCCATGAAGAACACGAGCGTGGACCAGTCGACTTCCTGGAGGAACTGCTTGGCGGTGGTGCCCGAGACGAGCACCATGAGCCCGGCGCCGAGCAGGCCCACGAAGGCGGGATCGATTCCGATCGCGCCGTGCAGGATGAACGCGATCACCACCGCCCCGGTGACGATCAGGCAACGCCGAAGCAGGTGGTGATCGTGAATGGTCTCCTTGCCGTCCAGCTCCATGACCTCGGCCATGTGTTCCTCCGCGTCGAGGAAGGCCTTTCGGAACAGCACGCGGCACATCGCGATGAACACGGCGAGCAGGACGACGGTGATGGGCGCGAGATTGAGCAGGAAGTCCGCGAAGGACAACCCGGCCCGGCTGCCGATCATGATGTTCGGCGGGTCGCCGATCAGGGTGGCGGTGCCGCCGATGTTCGCGGCCAGCACCTCGGCGATCAGGAAGGGAACCACCGGCAGCCGGAGCCGTTGGCAGACCGCGAGGGTGACCGGGGCGACCAGGAGCATGACCGTGACGCTGTCGAGGAACGCCGAGACGACGGCGGTCAGCAGCACCAGGATGACCATCAGCCGGAAGGATCGGCCGCGGCTTCTCTTCGCCGCCCAGATGGCGAGGTAGTCGAAGACGCCGGTGTGCTTCAGCACGCCGACCGTGATCATCATCCCCAGCAGCAGGAAGATCACGTTCCAGTCGACGCCGGTCTTCTCGTTGAAGAACGCGCTGTGGGAATCGACGACGCCGAGCAGCACCATGACGGCGACACCGCCGAGCGCGGCGGCCACCCGGTGGACGCGTTCGGTGGCGATCAGCACGAACGCGACCAGAAAGACGATCACCGTCAGGGCGGTGGTCACGGCCATCTCTCCCCGGCAAGGGCTGACCGCTCAATCGGGATGCCGGCGGCAACGCGCCACTCCGGTGCCGTCGCGATGCTGTGACCGGGGCGGACAAGAATCGCGATGGCCGGCTTGACACCGGTGAACGTGAGGAAGGCGTCGACATGTACCACGGAGTCACCGCCGGACAATGATCGTCAAGGCTGGCGAGCCGCTTGCGGCGCCGGATGGCACCGTGCGGCCACCGGACGAGGTGCCTGGTGGAGGCCGCGAGAACGAGGCCGCCCGCGAGCAGCAGGGCGTGCCCGAGGGCAAGACCCACCCCGATTGCTCCGAGCGCGATCACCAGCACAACCCAATCGGCCATTCGCCGGCGGCACTGCGCCGCCGCGCTCGGGTGGAGCGCTTCCAGCACCGGGGAAGGCTGCACGCCCGCCCGCATCGTGGGGGCTCTGGGCTGCTGCGGACCGACGGGTGCCATGGCTACTCCTTCCCCGCCGAACGCTTTTTCGCCAAGGTGACGCAACGTGGCTAGGTGGTTACGTTCAGAGGCTCGCCGGTCACCCGCCTGGTGGCTATCCGGGCTGCCACCCATTTCCCGGGGTAGCGATCCTGCACTCAGGACCGAGCAACCTCCCGCCGCACTGCTCGATGTGAGTGAGCGCCCGGATGGACAGCGGCACCGAGCTATCGACAAGCTGGCGAACCAGGAGGCACGGAGGCAGCGGGCGCCGGGAAGGCCGGTTGGTCGAGCACGACGAGCGCGCGAAGGTGAGCGATAGTGGGGGCAGCGAGGTGAGGAGGCCGACGTGTCTCTGTTCTGGCGGCTTTTCCTACTCAACGCCGCGGTACTCGTAGCGGGCACCGCGCTACTCCTGCTGGGACCGGCGACCGTCTCCACCCCGTTCTTCGTCACCGAGGCGTTGATCCTCGCCGCCGGGCTCGCCGCGATGCTGGTCGTCAACGCGATCATGCTCCGGATCGGGCTGGCGCCGCTGCAGCGGCTCGCTCGGGTGATGACCACGATCGACCCGCTGCGACCGGGCTCCCGTCCCGCGGTCACCGGGCACGGCGAGATCGCCGACTTGATCGCAACGTTCAACACCATGCTCGACCGGCTTGAGGACGAGCGCGCCACCAGCAGCGGCGTGGCCCTGTCCGCGCAGGAAGCAGAGCGCCACCGCATCGCCCAGGAACTCCACGACGAAGTGGGTCAAACCCTCACCGCGGTCCTGCTCGAACTCAAGCGGGTCGCGGACCAAGCACCCGGCCCGGTCGCGACCGCGTTGCACCAGGTCCAGGAAACCACCCGCGGCAGCCTGGACGAGATCCGCCGCATCGCCCGCCGACTGCGCCCCGGCGTCCTGGAAGAACTCGGACTGGCCAGCGCGCTCAAGGCGCTCACCACCGAGGTCCCGCCGCACACCGGACTGACCGCCCGCTGCCACCTCGACAACGACCTGCCCGACTTGGCCGGCGCCGCCGAACTGGTCCTCTACCGCGTCGCGCAGGAGAGCCTCACCAACACGGTCCGCCACGCCCACGCCACCCGCCTCGACGTCGCGCTGACGCGCAGCCCGACCGGAGTGGAGCTCTCTATCCGCGACAACGGACGCGGGCCCGGCAACGCCCCCGAAGGTGCCGGCATCCGGGGCATGCGCGAACGGGCGCTGCTCATCGGCGCCGAACTCACCCTCGGACCCGGCTCCGGGGGCGGTACCGAAGTACGCCTGCGCGTACCCGCCCCGACGAAAGCGGCCGAGCATGCCTGACGCGACCAAGACCCGCATCCTGCTCGCCGACGATCACGCACTGGTCCGCCGCGGGGTCCGGCTGATCCTCGACAACGAACCAGACCTGGTCGTCGTCGCCGAGGCCGGCGATGGTGCGGAGGCGATCGAGAAAGCCCGAACCGACGAACCCGACCTCGCCATCCTCGACATCGCCATGCCCCGGCTGACGGGTTTGCAGGCGGCCGTCCAGCTCTCCAGCCTCCAACCCGATCTGCGGATCCTCATCCTGACCATGTACGACAACGAGCAGTACTTCTTCGAGGCGCTGAAAGCCGGCGCATCCGGATACGTCCTGAAATCCGTCGCAGATCGGGATCTGGTCGAAGCGTGCCGCGCCGCCATGCGAGGCGAGCCCTTCCTCTACCCCGGCGCGATCACCGCACTCATCCGCAACTACCTCGACCACGCGGGCGACGGCGAGCCGACCGCCAAGACCATCACTCGTCGCGAGGAGGAGATCCTCAAACTCGTCGCCGAAGGCCACTCGTCGAAGGAAATCGCCGACCTGCTCGTCATCAGCACCAAAACGGTCGAGCGACACCGAGCCAACCTCCTGCAGAAGCTCGGGCTGCGGGACCGCCTCGAACTCACCCGCTACGCCATCCGAACCGGACTGATCGAGCCGTAACCCGCCCTCACCGCCGACCCGGCATTCCCGGCCGGGAGATCTTGCACGCAGCAGGGCGATCACACGTCACCGCCCTCGCGCGTGCTGCCGAACGAGGACCGCAGGACCGGCGGGACCTCCTTGCCCAGCAACGCGACCGCCTCGGTCGAATCGGGCCCCATCGGCGGGACGAACGACACGTGCCGCGCCCCACCAGCAAGATCCACAGTGGACGAATCCCGAGGGCCGCGTGGCAGGTAAGCCCGTTCCAGGCGCTCCCGCCGTTGACTATTGCTCGTTCGTGACGTTCGCATAGAATTCGACATGGACCCGCGTCGGCTCCGCCTGCTCGGGCGGAGCGTGAGGAGAATCGATGGTCGATGCGACGAACACCCGTCCCATCGAGGAAGATGTGGTCAGGGATTTCGGCACCACCATGTCCTACGGCCAGTACCTGAACCTCGACCAGTTGCTCGGCGCCCAGCAGCCCGTCAGCGAACCCGAGCACCACGACGAGCTGTTGTTCATCATCCAGCACCAGGCGGCGGAGCTGTGGCTCAAGCTCGTGCTGCACGAACTGCGGACGGCGCGCGAGCACCTGGCAGGCGACCGGTTGCAACCCGCGCTCAAGGGACTGGCCAGGGTCAAGCACATCCAGCACACCCTCACCGAGCAGTGGTCGGTGCTGGCGACCCTGACACCGTCGGAATTCGTGCAGTTCCGCGGATTCCTCGGCAGGTCATCAGGATTCCAGTCCTACCAGTACCGCGCCGTGGAGTTCATCCTCGGCAACAAGAACCCCGAGATGCTGGAGGTGTTCCGCCACGACGAGCACGCCCACGCGCTGCTGTCCGGGCTGCTCGAACAACCCAGCGTCTACGACGAGTTCCTTCGGCACCTCGCCCGGCGCGGGTACCAGATCCCCGCCCCGCTGCTGAAGCGCGACGTCAGCCGCGCGCACACCTACGCGCCCGAGCTCGTGCCGGTCTTCCGGAAGGTCTACGAGTCGGTGGCGGAGAACTGGGAAGTCTACGAAGCCTGCGAGGAACTCGTGGATCTGGAGGAGAACTTCCAGTTCTGGCGCTTCCGGCACCTCAAGACCGTGCAGCGCACGATCGGGTTCAAGCGGGGCACAGGTGGGTCCAGCGGCGTGTCCTTCCTCCGCGACGCCCTGGATCTGACCTTCTTCCCCGAGCTGTACGCGGTGCGCACCGAGATCACCCGGTAGACGCGCGATGCCGAGCGACGAAGACGACTGGGTGATCGCCGATTCCGCCTGGTGGGGGCGGTGGTTCGACCGGTGCGCGGTGCGCCTGCGGCGTGGCCGTCCGGTCGGTACCGGGCCGCTGCCGCCCTCGTCGGTGCCGCGAGGCGCACCGGTCCGGCACGTCGAAGGCACTCTGCTACCCGGGCTGCGCGACGCCCACGTGCACTCGGGCCTGGTTGACCTCCGTGCCGTCCGCGCCGGCGGCATCGCGCAGGTCGACGACCTGGGCAGCGTTCCCGCCCTGATCGCGGAACTGCTGGCCGCCGACGATCCGAAGTTGCCGCAGATCCGGGCGGTCGGAGCCTTCCTGACCGCGCCGGGTGGATATCCCAGCGATCGATCCTGGGCGCCGCCCGGCAGCTTCCGGGAGGTGCGTTCGGTGGCCGACGCCGAATCCGCCGTGGGTGAGCAACACCGGTTCGGCGTTCGGGCCATCAAGGTCGTCCTGCATCCCGACGCGGGGCCCACGCTCCCCGCACGCGTGCTGGAAGCAATCGTCTCCACGGCGCACGACATCGGGCTGCCCGTCATCGCCCACGCCGAGGGCGACAACACCGTCCGCGACGCCTACGAAGCAGGCGTCGACGGGCTCGCGCACACGCCTTGGACCGAGCGCATCGACGACCGGCTGCTGACCGACGTGGCACAGCGAATGAGCTGGATCAGCACGCTCGACATCCACGGATACGGGGCCGACGCGGTCGAGCTGCGCACCGCGATCGACAACCTGCGCAGGTTCTTCCACCTCGGCGGAACCATCTACTATGGAACCGATCTCGGCAACGGGCCGCTGCCGATGGGCGTCAACCCGCGAGAGATCGCCGCACTGCAAACCGCCGGCCTCGCACCCGAAGACGTGCTCACTGCGATGACCGATCTCGACGCCGCGATACCGCCCTGCTGGGTACCGAGCGGCCTCGATCGCCCGTCATCCCGGTTCGCCGCTTCCCTGCGCACCGCCCGAGTTCTCGACCCGGCCCCGACGTCCTGACTCGACCGCCAACGGAGGAAGAACGCATGCCCGATCGCACCGACCTCCTGGAGAAAGCGCACGCGCTGGATGAAGCCGATCCGCTGCGCGGCTTCCAGGAGCGGTTCCTGACCCCCGACGGCGCGGACGTCGTCGCCTACCTCGACGGCAACTCCCTGGGGCGACCCGCCCGCGCGATCCCCGAGCGCATGGACCGGTTCATCCAGCAGCAGTGGGGGCAACGCCTGATCCGGGGGTGGACCGACGAATGGCTCGACTGGCCGGAAGCGGTCGGCGACCGCCTCGGCCAGGCCGCGCTCGGCGCCGCACCCGGCCAGGTCGTCGTGGCCGACTCCACCACCGTCATGCTCTACAAGCTCGCCCGCGCCGCGGTCGCCGCCCGGCCCGGCCGGCGCGAAATCGTACTCGACACGGACAACTTCCCCACCGACCGCTACGTCATGGAAGGCATCGCCGCCGAACGCGACCTGGTCCTCAAGTGGATCGAAACCGATCCGGCGGCGGGCATCACCGACGAACAGGTCGCCGAAGCGGTCGGCCCGGACACCGCGTTGGTCGTGTTCAGCCACGTCGCATACCGCTCCGGGTACCTGGCCGACGCCGAAGCCATCACCCGCACGGCACACCGAGCGGGCGCGCTGGTGCTGTGGGACCTCTGCCATTCGGTCGGTTCGGTACCCGTGCACCTCGACGCTTGGGACGCCGACTTCGCCGTCGGCTGCACCTACAAATACCTCAACGGCGGGCCCGGATCTCCCGCCTTCGGCTACGTCAACCGGCGCCATCACGGACACGCGCAGCAGCCGATCTGGGGCTGGATGGGACATGACCAGCCGTTCGCGATGGGCCCCGGTTACCAACCCGCCGACGGCATTCGCGGGCTGCTCAGCGGCACGCCCCCGATCCTGGGGATGCTCCCGCTGCTCAGCGGCCTGGACATGCTCGAAGAAGCGGGGATCGAAGCGGTCCGCGCGAAGTCGTCGCTGCTGACCGAGTACGCCCTCGAACTGGCGGAGGCGTGGCTGTTCGACCGGGGCGTGCAGCTGGCCTCACCGCGCGAACCCGAGCGCCGCGGCGGCCACATCACGGTGCGCCGAGCCGACTTCCGGGAGGTCACCGAGCTGCTCTGGCACCGCGGCGTCATCCCCGACTTCCGCGCGCCCGACGGAATCCGCATCGGCCTCGCCCCGCTGAGCACCAGTTTCGCCGAAGTCCACAACGGCCTCTCGGCGCTGCACCAACTCCTCGACGAACGCGGGAAGCCGTGACAGCTCATTGAGAAGTCGATCGCGGGCATCCGAACCAGAACTCCGGCCCGGCCCGCGACGTCAGGTCAGACCCGGGCGCGCTCGCGGAGCACGAAGCGCTGGAGCTTGCCATTGCTGGTGCGGGGCAGGACTTCCAGGAACTCGATCGCCCTCGGGTACTTGTACGGCGCGATGCGCTGCTTGACGAAGTCCTGCAGCTCGGCGATCTTGTCCGCGTCTCCCACCAGTCCGTCGCGCAGCACCACGTAGGCCTTGACGATCGAGCCGCGCTGCTCGTCCGGCGCGGCCACCACCCCGGCTTCGACCACGTCGGGGTGCGCCAGCAGCGCCTCCTCCACCTCGGGGCCGGCGATGTTGTAGCCCGCGGAAATGATCATGTCGTCGTTGCGCGCCTGGTACCAGAAGTACCCGTCGCCGTCCCGGATGTAGGTGTCGCCGGTGATGTTCCAGCCGTGCTGGACGTACTGCTGCTGCCGGGCGTCGTTGAGGTAGCGGCAGCCGGTCGGCCCGCGCACCGCGAGGCGCCCCACCGCACCATCGGGCACGGGTTCGCCGTCGTCGTCGAGGACCGCCGCCTCGAACCCGGGCACGGCTTTGCCGGTGGCGCCCGGCCGGATGTCGTCATCGGCGGCCGAGATGAAGATGTGCAGCAGTTCGGTTCCGCCGATGCCGTTGATGATCTTGATGCCGGTCCGGCGGTGGAACGCCTCCCACACCTCCTCGGGCAGGTGTTCCCCGGCCGACACGCAGCGCCGCAGCGTCGTCAGATCTGCGCTCGGGTCCGCCGACAACAGTGCTTTGTAGGCCGTCGGCGCGGTGAACAACACCGTGACGCCGTGTTCGGCGATCGCAGTGGCCAGTGCGTCCGGCCCCGCCTTCTCCAACAGCAGCGACGACGCCCCGACACGCATCGGGAACACGACCAGACCGCCCAGCCCGAAGGTGAAGCCCAGCGGCGGGGTTCCGGTGAACACGTCGTCGGCGTTCGGCTTGAGCACGTGCTTGGCGAAGGTGTCCGCATTGGCCAGCACATCGCGGTGGAAGTGCATGGTGGCCTTGGGTTTTCCGGTCGTTCCGGAGGTCGGCGCGAGCAGCGCGACATCGTCGGCGGCTGTCCGCACCGCGGTGAACTGGCCGCTCTTCGCCGCGCAGCGGCGGTCCAGGCTTCCGTCCGAGTCGACGCCGTACGCCGCAGTGGTGATCTCGGGGGTCGCGTCGTGGAGTTCCACGGCGAAGCGGTGATCGCAGAGCGCCAGCGCGGGTCGGGTGAGCTCGATCAGCTGGCCGATCTCGCCGGAGCGCAGCAGCGGCATCGTGGTCACCGCGACGCAACCGGCTTTGAGCACGCCGAACCAGCTCGCCACCAGCCACGGGTTGTTCGGGCCGCGCAGCAGTACCCGGTTTCCCGGCCGCAGGCCGAAATCCTCGGCGAGCACCTGCGCCACCTGGTTGGCGCGCCGCTGGAGTTCCCCGTAGGTCCACCGCTCGGTCGGCGTGACCAGGCACGGCCGATCCGGGCCCCACTGCGCCACCGCATCGTCCAGCAGCACTTCGGCGCAGTTGAGGCGCTCCGGGTACGCCAGTCCGGGCAGCTCGAACCGGAATTGCGGCCACTGCTCGCGCGGCGGCAGGTTGTCCCGGCAGAACGTGTCGACGTGCCCGGACACCGAGAAGTGCGACGAGGGCTGCATCGGCAGCGCTCCCTCCGACGACGACAGGGGCGACGCAATTGCCCCAAGTATTCACTTGATGTGACGACAGTCAATATCTCGCCATACTCTTCGTCAAGCATGTCGCATTGATGACGGCGGTCAAAAATCAGTGATACGCTCCCCGCATCCGGCACGCCCAGGGAGGACGTCCTCATGAGCCCGTTTCGCGGATCGGTTCCCATCACCGACGAGTGGAAGCACTTCGGCTTCGAGCACGCCGACGGCATCGCCACCGTCACCTTCGACCGCCCGGACAAGCTCAACGCGCTCACCTTCGAGGCCTACGCGGATCTGCGCGACCTGCTGACCGAGCTACCGCAGCGCGGCGACACGCGAGCGCTCGTGCTGCGCGGCGAAGGGCGGGCGTTCTGCTCCGGCGGCGACGTCAACGAGATCATCGGCGAAACGCTGAAGATGGATGCCGACCGGCTGCTGGAGTTCACCAAGATGACCGGCGCGGTGATCAAGGCGATGCGGGAGTGCCCGATCCCGATCATCGTGGCGCTGCACGGCATGGCCGCCGGCGCGGGCTCCGTCATCGCCTTGGCGGCCGACTTCCGCATCGCTTCCCGCTCGGCGAAGTTCGCCTTCCTGTTCACCAAGGTCGGCCTCTCCGGCGCCGACATGGGCTCGGCCTACCTGCTGCCCCGCCTGGTCGGCCTCGGCCGCGCCACCCAACTGCTGATGCTCGGCGACACCATCAACGCCGAGAAGGCGGAACGCTACGGCCTGGTGAGCGAACTCGTCGAAGACGACGAGCTGGAAGAAGCGGTGGCTGCACTGGCCCGACGCCTGGCCACCGGCCCGTTCCAGGGCTACGCCCAGACCAAGGAACTGCTAACCCGGGAACTCGACATGAGCCTCTCCGGAGCCCTGGAACTAGAAGCGGTAACCCAAGCACTGCTGATGAAAACGGCGGACTACGCGGAGTTCCACGCCGCCTTCAACGCCAAGCGCCCCCCGCAATGGCAGGGCCGCTGACGATCGCAGCCGCGCTGGGCAGTAGTCCGCCGCCTAGTTCTGCACGTACCGCGTGTTGGTCCGAGCAGGGTGGTCAAAGCATTTGTCGTACCGCGTGGAGCCGGTCGTCAGTTCTGGCTGAGGGCATGGCTGCGGCGTAGTGCTGCGCCCTCCCGATAGCGTCGCGGGCGGCGTCCAGATCGCCGGTTTTTGCGTGTGATTCAGCGAGCCACGAAAGGTAAAGCGCTACCTCCCTGGCATGATCCGGGGGATAGTTCGCGACAGCGTTCGACAGGAGCGATTCGGCATCGTTGGGCCGGCCCAGCTCGATCATGCACCGGCCTGCCATGACGTCGATCTCGGATCGGTTGAGCCAGTAGACCCACTCCGGCTCGGATTCGTCGCCATCTCGTCGTTCGTATGAGTCGTTCACGGCATCCAGCGCCCGCCAGGTGCCACGGACGTCTTTGGCCTTGACCGACGCCCACGCCACGCGTTCGAGCAGCAGTGCACGAACAACCGGCGTCGCCCCGTCCGCACCCTTCACGGCAGTCCGAGCCAAAAGGGCCGCATCGCGCGGGTTCCCGACGTTCGCGACCTGATAACTCAAGCTCGACAGCAACTGGGCCCCAAGAACGCGATCGGACGCCTCGCCGGCCGCACCCACACCGGAGATGTACAGCCGCTGCGCTTCGGCATAACGACCCGCATCGCTGGCGATCCAACCAGCGAGCTGGGCCAGTTCCCCAACGGCCGTGAACAGACGCCGGCCCACTGGCTCCGAGAAGCTCGCCGACCGCACGAGCCTGTCAGCTTCCCCCAGTTCTTTCGACACGGCAGGCAAGAGATCCCGGCTACTCACCACATCATCGAGATGACGAAGCTCGACCACGCGGGTTTCCAGCTCGTCCGCCAAGGAATCGCCGACCCGTCGGCCGGAGCGGAATTGAACGGCAATCGGCGACTCCGCAACGAGCCATTCATGGGCGATCCGCAACGGATCACTCGGAGCGGGCTGCAACGGCACGCCGAGCACCTGCTCGTAGGCGTCGACCACATCCGGCGCCACCGACCGCTTCCCGGTTTCGACCATGCTCAAGTACGACTTGGTGAAGTGCGTGCGCTGCGCCATCCGGGACAAGCTCAACCCCGCAGCATCACGGGCAGCCCGCAAGTCCGCACCCGTCGTCATCAGCCCTACCCCCGCTGTGAACACCTGTGAACAGCCAAACCCTACTGCTTACTGTCCGTGCCGACGAAACTACTTACAGGCAGTCCCCGCTGATCGTCGCACTTCCAGCGTCCCCTCCGGAAGTGCTCCCCCCGGCCGATCGGCGGGGACTGCCGCACCAACAGAGCATCGCGAAGCAACGACACCAGCGAATGGGACTCCCATGGCAACGACGTAGACATGGCTGCGCTACTTCTGGCGACCAGTTCCGGACGACACGAGTTCTTACGGCCTGGTTCGCCATGCGTTCTTCGGCACCAGCACGGACGCAGGCCCGTCCGCGACATCCGTCTGCGGCAAGGCATTCGCCCTCGCCATGCCTTCCGAATTCGACTGGATCCACGCCCCGACCTGTCCGAATTGCAACGAGGCCCTGAAGGAGATGAAGGGCCCATGAACCCCTGCGCTGGCGGATGGCACACCCGTTGATCCCGAGCCGGACAACACGCCTACCGCTGACGATCGCGTCTGGTCGATCAACAGGTCGATCGGCTGGCCCTCGATCGACGAGGGCATGCGAGATCGCATCATCCAGCGCATTCAAGCGCTCTAGGGGAGTGGCGTGCCCGCGACATGACGGTCTGGAGCGGCGTTCCGGTAGGTCCGGGGTCGTGAGTACTTTGGGCTGCCATAGCGACCTGTCCTCGCTCAGGACCTCGTGAACAGTTTGTGTCTCAGGACCTCGTGAACGCTGGCTGGCCTGCTGCTGTGATCATCAGCGGTGGGTGG